>NZ_JBKZWT010000133.1:0-9470 GCF_047759905.1 Sinomonas sp. G460-2
ACGCCCGGAGGAACGCCGTGCCGTAGAGCGGGCCGGCCGCGCCACCCACCTTGCTCATGAGCAGCATCGCGGCCACCTTGAGCGCCGCGGCGACGGAGTCGCTCGGGCCCTCGTCAAGCTTCTCGACGACCGCCCGGAAGCCGCGATCCATGTTCTCGCCGTGGTCGCCGTCGCCGATCGCCCGGTCGAGGTCGATGAGCTCGTCGCGGTGCGCCGCCATCACCCGCGCGCATTCGCGGAGCCAGCGGTCGGCCCAGGCTGCATCCAGATCCGTCATCTCACTCTCCCCATCGCAGAGCCGGCGTGTTGACCGGCGCGTCCCACAGTGCCGTGAGCTCGTTGTCGAGCCGCAGCAGCGTCACGGAACAGCCTTGCATCTCCAGCGCCGTGGTGTAGTTTCCCACGAGGCTCCGCTCGACCGTCACGCCGCGCTCGGCGAGCAGCTGGGCCGCGCGCCGGAACACTATGTACAGCTCGGACAGCGGCGTGCCGCCCATGCCGTTGACGAACAGGAGCACCCTCTCCCCCGTCTCGAGGCCCAGGTCGCCGAGGATCGGCTCGAGGAGATGGCCGGCGAGCGCGTCCGCCGGCTCGAGGCCCACGCGGCGGCGCCCGGGCTCGCCGTGGATGCCGATGCCGATCTCGATCTCGTCCTCGCCGAGCTCGAAGCTCGGGCGCCCGGCGTGCGGAACGATGCACGGGCGCAGCGCTAGGCCCATGGACCGCACGTTGGCCACGACCCTCTCGGCGATCGCCGCGACCGCATCGAGCGCGTCTCCCCGCTCGGCGGCCGCGCCCGCGATCTTCTCGACGAGCACGGTCCCGGCGACGCCTCGCCGGCCTGCGGTATAGAGCGAGTCCTCGACCGCCACGTCGTCGTTGACGAGGACCGTCCGCACCTCGATGCCCTCGGCCTCGCACAGCTCGGCCGCCGTTTCGAAGTTGAGCACGTCACCCGTGTAGTTCTTGACGATGAGGACGACGCCGGCGCCCCCGTCCGCGGCTCGGCTCGCCGGGATGATCTGGTCCGGCGCGGGAGAGGTGAAGACGGGGCCGGGGACGGCGGCATCAAGCATGCCACGCCCCACGTACCCCGCGTGCAGCGGCTCGTGCCCGCTCCCGCCTCCCGAGACCAGGCCCACCTTGCCCGGCACCGCCCCGCCCGCGCGCGTCACGTACAGCGGGTCGCGGTGCACGTCGACGAGTTCCCCGTGGGCAAGCCCGAAGCCCTCAAGGGACTCCTCGACCACCGCCCTCGGATCATTGATGAGCTTCTTCACGCCGCTCCTTCGATCGGTTCAGCTGAACGGTCGCCGCGCGCCCCGCGCGTGGGGGAAGCCTCGAGTCCGCCCGGTGTGGAGCCTACCGGGCGGGGTGTGGCTTGGGTAGGCGCATCGCGGCCGACCCAGGGCGTGGTGCTGGCGGGGCGAGCGGAGGTTACTCTGTCTGCGAACGCGCCTTCCCGCATCGGCGACGGCCGTTCAGGCCAGAAGGGGTGGTAGCCATGAGTTCGGCGGCCGTGTGGGGCCTTGCCGTTTCGGTCTTCATAGCGGCGCTCGTGGAGATGGTCGAGGCGCTCACGATCGTGCTGGCCATGGGCGTGACGCGGGGCTGGAAATCCGCGCTGACCGGCGTTGTCGCGGCGATCGTGGCCCTCTCCGCGTTCACGGCGGCGACCGGCTACGCCCTCGCCACGTGGCTGCCGCGCGCGAGCCTCCAGCTTGTAGTCGGGATCCTGCTCCTGATCTTCGGCCTGCAGTGGCTCCGCAAGGCGATCCTGCGTTCGTCGGGGCGCAAGGCGCTCCACGACGAGGCGCTCGTCTACGAGAAGGAGACGAAGGCCGCCGCGGCGGCCGGCAGCGAGATCCGATTCGGCCTCGACTGGTTCTCCTTCGTGGTCAGCTTCAAGGGCGTCTTCCTCGAAGGCGTCGAGGTCGTGTTCATTGTCATGACATTTGGGCTCAACGCCGGGAACATGCCGGTCGCGATCCTCGGCGCCGCGGCCGCGTTCGTCGTGGTGCTGGTGGCCGCCCTCGCGGTCCACGCTCCGCTCACGAGGGTCCCCGAGAACACGCTCAAGTTCTGCGTGGGGTTGCTCCTCGCGACGTTCGGCACGTTCTGGTCGATCGAGGGGCTCGGGAGCCTCACGCCCTCCCACGGTGGACTCGAATGGCTCGGCTCGGACCTCGCCCTGCTGCCGATCCTGGCCGGGTGGCTCCTGGTCTGCGCAGTGCTCATCAGGGTTCTGAAGGTTCGGCCAGCGCCGCCCACCGCGGTCGGTGCGGGCGCGGCCACGGAGGGGAGGCCTAGACCGTGAGATTCGTCAAGGCCTTCCTGCGGTTCTGGTACGACTTCATCATCGGGGACGACTGGAAGATCGCCGCATCAGTCGTGGCTGTTCTGGCCGTCGGGGCGGGGCTCGTGCTCGCCGGGCTCGGCGGCTCGCCGCTGTTCGCGCCGCTGCTTGCCGTGGGGCTTGCGGCAGCGTTCACCGCGGCGCTCGCCATCGACGTGAGGCGGCATCCGAGGGGCTAGGGTCCGGCCAGCCCACGACTAGTCTCGGGTACACCAACGACGGCGGCCCCTCACCCGCGCGAGGTGAGGGGCCGCCGTCGTCCGTTATTTAGGCGCCGAGTTCCTTGTGGCTGCCGCCCTTCGCGGCGGCGACCACCTCGGGGACGCGCGGGCGCGGGGTTCCCGTGAACGTGAACTTCGCGGTGTCCCCCTCGCCGTCGACGTCCACCAGCACGATGTCGCCCGAGGAGAGATCGCCGAACAGGATCCGCTCGGAGAGCTGGTCCTCGATCTCGCTCTGGATGACGCGGCGCAGCGGGCGGGCGCCCATGGTGGGGTCGTATCCGCGCGTCGCGAGTAGGACCTTCGCCTTCTGGGTCAGCTCGATGCCCATGTCCTTGTCCTTGAGCCGCTTCTCGAGCCGCTCGACGAACAGGTCGACGATCTCGATGATCTCTTCCTGCGTGAGCTGCGGGAACACGACCACGTCATCGACACGGTTGAGGAACTCGGGGCGGAAGTGCTGCTTGAGCTCCTCCGTCACGCGGTTCTTCATCCGCTCGTAGCTCGTCTTCGTGTCGGTGCCGGACTGGAAGCCGGTCATGACGCCCTTCGAGATGTCCCGGGTGCCCAGGTTGGTCGTCATGATGATGATCGTGTTCTTGAAGTCCACGACCCGGCCCTGGCTGTCCGTGAGGCGCCCGTCCTCGAGGATCTGCAAGAGGGAGTTGAAGAGGTCCGCGTGGGCCTTCTCTACCTCGTCGAACAAGACCACGGAGAACGGCCGGCGGCGCACCTTCTCGGTGAGCTGGCCGCCTTCCTCGTAACCGACGTAACCCGGAGGGGCACCGAAGAGCCGCGAGACCGTGTGCTTCTCGGAGAACTCGGACATGTCGAGCGTGATGAGGGCGTCCTCTTCGCCGAAGAGGAACTCGGCGAGGGCCTTGGCGAGCTCGGTCTTGCCGACGCCCGTGGGGCCAGCGAAGATGAACGACCCACCGGGACGCTTCGGGTCCTTGAGGCCCGCACGGGTGCGGCGGATCGAGCGCGAGAGCGCCTTGATCGCGTCGTCCTGGCCGACGACGCGCTTGTGCAGCTCGTCCTCCATGTGCAGGAGCCGCGAGGACTCCTCCTCCGTGAGCTTGAACACCGGGATGCCCGTCGAGTTCGCAAGCACCTCGGCCACGAGCTCCTCGTCCACCTCGGCCACGCCGTCCATGTCCCCGGACTTCCAGGCCCGCTCGCGCTCGGCGCGCTCCGAGATGAGCCGCTGCTCCTTGTCGCGGAGCGATGCGGCACCCTCGAAGTCCTGAGCGTCGATCGCGGACTCCTTCTCGAGCTTGAGCCCCGCGATGCGCTCGTCGAGGGCCTTGAGCTCCGGCGGCGCCGTCATCCGACGGATGCGCAGGCGCGCGCCCGCCTCGTCGATGAGGTCGATCGCCTTGTCCGGAAGGAAGCGGTCGCTCACGTAGCGCTCGGAGAGGTTCGCCGCCGCGGCGAGCGCGCCGTCCGTGATCGTGACGCGGTGGTGCGCCTCGTAGCGGTCACGGAGGCCCTTGAGGATCTCGATGGTCAGCGCGACCGACGGCTCGGAGACCTGGATCGGCTGGAAGCGGCGCTCGAGCGCGGCGTCCTTCTCGATGTGCTTGCGGTACTCGTCAAGCGTGGTCGCACCGATGGTCTGGAGCTCGCCGCGCGCCAGCATCGGCTTGAGGATGCTCGCCGCGTCGATCGCGCCCTCGGCGGCACCCGCCCCGACGAGCGTATGGATCTCGTCGATGAACAGGATGATGTCGCCGCGCGTGCGGATCTCCTTGAGGACCTTCTTGAGGCGCTCTTCGAAATCGCCGCGGTAGCGCGAGCCAGCCACGAGGGAGCCGAGGTCAAGCGTGTAGAGCTGCTTGTCCTTGATCGTCTCCGGGACGTCGCCCCGCACGATCGCCTGGGCGAGGCCCTCGACGACGGCCGTCTTGCCGACGCCGGGCTCCCCGATGAGCACGGGGTTGTTCTTGGTGCGGCGCGAGAGGACCTGCATGACGCGTTCCATCTCGTGCTCGCGGCCGATCACGGGATCCAGCTTGTTCTCGCGGGCGGCCTGCGTGAGGTTGCGACCGAACTGGTCGAGTACCACGGAACCGGCGGGGCTGCCCTCGGGCTGGCCGGGACCGGTCCCGGCGGACGCCGTCTCCTTGCCCTGGTAGCCGGACAGCAGCTGGATGACCTGCTGCCGCACGCGGTTGAGGTCGGCGCCAAGCTTCACGAGCACCTGGGCCGCGACACCCTCGCCCTCACGGATGAGGCCCAGAAGGATGTGCTCCGTTCCGATGTAGTTGTGGCCGAGCTGAAGCGCCTCGCGGAGGGACAGCTCGAGCACCTTCTTGGCACGCGGCGTGAACGGAATGTGGCCGGACGGGGCTTGCTGCCCCTGCCCGATGATCTCCTGCACCTGTTCGCGCACACCGTCCAAGGAGATTCCGAGGGACTCGAGCGCCTTCGCGGCAACTCCCTCCCCCTCGTGGATGAGGCCCAGGAGGATGTGCTCGGTGCCGATGTAGTTGTGGTTGAGCATGCGGGCCTCTTCTTGGGCCAGCACGACCACGCGGCGGGCGCGGTCTGTAAATCTCTCGAACATCGCTCGAACTCCCCGGTCTTGCTGATTGGGTGCAGGCTGCCAAAGACAGCACTGGCGCGTACATCGATGCTACGTGCAGGGGCCCCGCCGCACACTGCTGTTCGCCACAGGGTGAACCCGCCGGTAGCTACGCAGATGCCCAGACGGGGATCCCGGCCTTTTGCACAATCACTGGAGAATTCGCAAAATCGCATCACAAATGCGAAGAAACCCTGCACATTGTTGCGCCGGGTTTCTTCGCGTGATCGGTGAGGGCTAGGTCAGCCGTTCGCCTTGTGGTAGGCCTCTTGGATCTCCGCCTGGATTCGGCCGCGGCTATTCACGCTGTAACCGTTGTCGCGGGCCCACTGGCGGATCTTGGCGGATTCCGAATTGCGCGAGCCGCCCGTGCCAGCGGCCCGGCGGGGCGCCTGCGCACCGCGAACCGAGGACTTGCGGGCCACCGAAACGTATTCCTGGAGAGCCTCGCGCAGTTTGGCGGCGTTCGTGTGGGAGAGGTCAACCTCGTAGCTGGACCCGTCGAGGCCAAAACGAACGGTCTCGTCAGCCGAGCCGCCGTCCAAGTCGTCAACGAGGATGATCTTGACTTTCTGCGCCATGGGTTACTCTCTCTGTCGGTGCTGGGGGGATACGGGCTGTCACTCAAGCACTGCACACAGCAAGCTGGCCGGCAATTCGGCTATCCGGTTATCAGCGAGCGGTTATTGCACTGCCATTATGCTTCCGTACCGGCACCGTCGTCAAAACGAATCACCCGGCTGTTGGGGAACTTTTTCCCTCGTCCCTCTGCTGCGCTTCCCTTTCGGCTTGGGCCAAGGCCTCGCGCTCCGACTTGTCCGCGTTGAATATCGCCCGGATGGCGAACCAGAAAATGAGTCCAACGACGATCGGGGGAAGCAGGACGGCTAGGTAATCCATGTTAGTTTGCCTCGGGCTTGAGCAGAGGGAAGAGGATAGTCTCGCGAATGCCCGCCTGCGTGAAGAGCATCACGAGCCGGTCGATTCCGAGGCCGATGCCGCCCATGGGAGGGGCGCCGTATTCGAGTGCGCGGAGGAAGTCCTCGTCGAGCTGCATCGCCTCGTCGTCGCCTTCGGCTGCAAGCCTGGACTGCTCGCTGAGGCGCTCGCGCTGGATCACGGGGTCGATGAGCTCGGAGAAGGCGGTGCCGCGCTCCATCCCGCCGATAATGAGGTCCCATGCCTCGATAAGGCGCGGATCCTCACGGTGCGGACGCGCGAGCGGCTGCGCCGAGGGCGGGTAGTCGTAAACAAAAGTCGGATTCAGGAGGGTCGGTTCGACAATGTCGCCGAAGAGCTCGATCACAGCCTTCTCGGTGGTCCACAGGGGATCGGTCTTGACACCGTGCCGATCGCCAATCTCCAAGAGCCGTTCGAGCGGAGTGTCAGGCGTGACCTCTTCGCCCACAGCCTCGGAAAGGCCCGGATAGACGCCAAGCCAACGCCATTCGCCGTCAAGGTCGATCATGCCCTCGGGCGTATCAATCTTCCGGGTCCCCACAACGTCCGCGGCGTTGAGGATGATCTCCTTCATGCGCTCCGCCATGGTGAATTGGTCAGCATACGCTTCATAGCATTCGAGAGTTGTAAATTCCGGGCTGTGAGTCGAATCGACGCCTTCGTTACGGAAAACCCGGCCGATCTCGTAAACCCGCTCGATTCCGCCCACAACCGCTCGCTTGAGGTAGAGCTCGGTGGCAATGCGGAGCGTCATCCTCTGATCGAAGGCATTGACATGCGTCTCAAACGGGCGGGCGGTCGCGCCGCCATGAATGAGGTTGAGCATGGGCGTCTCGACCTCGACGTATCCGTGCGAATCGAGGGTGTCGCGTACGGACTTGGTGACCTTTGCGCGCGTGTAGACCATGTCACGCGCCTCTTCGCGCACGAGTAGATCCACATAGCGCTGGCGAACCCGCGTTTCTTCGCTGAGCTCAGCGTGAAGCGTGGGCAGCGGGCGCAGCGCCTTGGAGGCCATTTTCCACTCATCGGCCATGACGGATAGCTCGCCGCGCTTCGACGAGATGACCTCGCCATGGATGAACACGTGGTCACCGAGATCCACGAGCGCCTTCCAGTCGGCGAGGCGTTCCTCGCCGACGTTGGCGAGGCTCAACATGGCCTGGAGCCGGGTGCCGTCGCCCTCCTGGAGGGTCGCGAAACACAGCTTGCCGGTGTTGCGGACAAAGACGACGCGACCGACGACGCCGACAAAGTCGCCCGTCGCGGTGTCCGGCTCGAGATCGGGGTGCTTCTCGCGGACCTCCGCGAGGGAGTGACTGCGCTCGAGCTTGACCGGATAGGGCTCCTCGCCGCGCGCGATCAACTTGCCGCGCTTCTCAAGGCGAACATGCATCTGTTCGCTCGCGTCGGCCGGCTCGTTCCCTCCGGTGGCGGTATTCTGTGCAGTCACAGTCTTCAATTCTAAGGCAGGCTGCGTGGGCTAGGCTCATTCCATGGCAGCTACCCAGATCCACGCCTCGACTGTCGCGACGCGGGACGGCGCGGTCCTCGAGCTGCTCACTGCCTCGGGCGGGGACAAGCAGGCGGAGGGGGGCGTCGTCGTCGTCCACGGCTCGATGGTGACCGCGGACCTGTACCGCGAGCTCGCGCTGCGCCTTGCGGAGTCGCTGGGGTCCCCGGTGCACGTGTACAACCGGCGCGGGCGTGGCGCCTCCTCGCCGCAGCCCGAGAACTATTCGCTCGGCGTCGAGATCGCGGACCTCGGCGCCGTCCTCGCGCACACCGGTTCGCAGGCGGTGTTCGGGCATAACTATGGGGGCTGCATCGCGCTCAACGCGGGCCGCACGCTCGACATCACGCAGCTCGCCGTCTACGACCCCATCATCTCGTTCAACGGAAGCTACAACGCCGACTGGCTTGACGACTACGAGGCCGCGCTCCGCCACCACGACGAGGAGAAGGCCCTCGCCGTGCTGCTCCGTGGGCTTCAGGCAGCGGGACCCATCTCCAAGCTTCCGCTTCCCATCCTCACGGTGCTCAACCGGATCGGGAGCCGCACGCAGCCCGGAAAGACGCTCACGCGCCTCCTGCCCACGGGTCCGCGCGAGATTCGTGCGGTCGTCGCGGCCGATTCGAAGGCCAAGCCGTTCGAGCAGCTCCCCCTCGAGACTCTCGTCCTTGTGGGCGGGGCGAGCCCCGAATACTTCTCCGAGGCGAAGGACAAGCTCGACGACGTCCTGCCCGCCTCAGACTTCGACGTCCTCCCGCGGCTCGCGCACGACGCCCCCGAGCGCCCGGCCAAGGCCCTCATCGATAGGCTGACCGAGTTCTTCTCGAGCTGAGTGTCTCAGGTACGACAAGTAGCCGTACCCGAGACGGGCGGGGTCAGCGGGCCTTCAGCGGCATGTTGTCGATGAGCCGGACGTCCCCGACCTTCGCGGCCACGATCGCGAGGGCCTCCCCCGTGAAAGGCGTCTCGCGGCAGGCGAACGCGAGGGGCTCGAGCGTGTCCGGATCCACGACGTCGAAGTAGTCGAGCTCAACGCCCGGCTGCGAGGCGATGAGGGCGACGGCGTCGTCCGGCTCGAGCGGTTCGTGCGCTGTGGCGCGTTCGTCCACGAGGCGCAGCGCCCGCGAGAGCACGAGGGCCGCCTCGCGCTGCTCGGGGCTGAGGAATTGGTTGCGGCTCGAAAGGGCCAGGCCGTCCTCGGCGCGGACGATCGGGACGCCGACCACGTCGACCGGGAAATCCAGGTCCTTGACCATGCGGCGCACGATCGCGAGCTGCTGCGCGTCCTTCTGCCCGAAGTACGCTCGGAACGCGGCGGGCCGGCTAGCGACCGGCGCCGGGAGGGCGAGGTGGAAGAGCTTCGCGACGACCGTGAGCACGCCGTCGAAATGCCCCGGACGCGACGCCCCCTCCCACTTGTCCGCGAGCGGCCCCGCCGTCACACGCACGAGCGGATCCCCACCCGGGTACATCTCCTCCACGGCGGGGGCGAAGGCGAGGTCGACGCCGACCGACTCGAGGAGCGCCGCGTCCGCCTCGAGCGTGCGCGGGTACCGTTCGAGGTCCTTCGGGTCGCCGAATTGGAGCGGGTTGACGAAGATGCTCGCGACGACGACGCCGTTCTCCGCGACTGCGGCCTCCGCGAGCATTCGGTGGCCGCTGTGGAGGGCACCCATCGTGGGCACCAAACCCAGTGAAACCCCGCTCCCCCGTCGCCCCCCGTGCTCAGCGAGCAGGCGCGCGATCTCCGCCCGCAATTCAGCCTTCGTGTGGACGACCCTGATGGCCATTCAGCGTTCCTCCTCGGGACCGTCGTCTTGGGGAGCGAGCGCC
>NZ_JBKZWT010000134.1:0-9296 GCF_047759905.1 Sinomonas sp. G460-2
GGCGTCATCTCCCTCGGGCCGCGACCCGGCGCCGAGATGTTCGACCTGGTCTTCCAGGAGCCCACCGACGAGCTGCAGCGGCAGAAGGCCAGCTGGCGTCAAGAGACCGAGATGCGTGAGGAGTCCGAGCATGAGTGAGACGCTGACGGTGTCCAACAACGGCGTGGCCCCCGGGGCCCCCGCCACCCTCGAGCTCTCCCTCCAGGGCGCGCTCAACCTCGCCCTCGACGAGCTCCTCGCCGAGGATCCGAAGGCGCTCGTGCTCGGCGAGGACGTCGGCACGCTCGGCGGCGTGTTCCGCGTGACGTCGGGCCTCGCAGCGAAGCACGGCGCGGAGCGGGTCTTCGACACGCCGCTCGCCGAGTCGGGGATCCTCGGCATGTCGATCGGCCTCGCGATGGCGGGGTTCCACCCCGTCCCCGAAGTCCAGTTCGACGGCTTCGCCTACCCGGCCGTGAACCAGATCGTGTGCCAGCTCGCCCGCATGAACTACCGCAGCCGCGGCGCCGTCCCGATGCCGGTGACGCTGCGCGTCCCGAGCTTCGGCGGCATCCGCGCCCCCGAGCACCACGGCGAGAGCCTCGAGGCGCTCTTCGCGCACGTGCCCGGCCTCAAGGTCGTCTCCCCCGCCGACCCGCAGCAGGGCTACTCGCTCCTCAAGGCCGCCGTGCGCATGCCGGACCCGGTCATCTTCATGGAGCCCAAGTCCCGCTACTGGCAGAAGGGCCTGGTCGTCACGGAAGGTGCCGCGGCGTCTGCTTTCTTGGGCTCAGCAGCGAACGACGGCGGGCACGCGCCGTCGTCGGTCGATCTCACCGGTGCCCGCATCGCGCGCCCAGGCCGTCACCTCACGCTCGTCGCGTGGGGCGCGATGGTGGCCCGCTGCCTCCAGGTCGCGGAGCTCGCGGCGGAGGACGGCATCGACATCGAGGTCCTCGATCTCCGCTGGCTCAAGCCCATCGACGCCGACGCCCTGGCGACGTCGGTCGGGAAGACGCGGCGCGCCGTCGTCGTCCATGAGGCCCCGCGCACGTCGGGCCTCGGCGCCGAGGTGGCCCAGCTCATCACCGAGCGCTGCTTCGGAACCCTCAAGGCACCCGTTGAGCGCGTCACGGGCTTCGACGTACCGTATCCATCAGGCGACCTTGAGGACGAGTACATCCCGAACATCGATCGGATCCTGTTCGGCATCCAGCGAGTATTGGAGTACAAGCGTGGCTGAGCTTCCCTTTCCCCTCCCCGACCTCGGCGAAGGCCTCATCGAGGCGACCGTTCTCGACTGGCTCGTCGCCGAGGGCGACCAGGTCGAGCGGAACCAGCCGCTCGTCGAGGTCGAGACCACGAAGTCCGCGCTCGAACTCCCCTCGCCGCAGTCCGGCAAGGTGCTGAAGCTCTACGGCGCGCCCGGCGACGTGATCAAGGTCGGCCAGCCGCTCATCGTGTTCGAGGTCCCGGACGATACGGCCGGGATCGTCGGCACCGTGCCCTCGGAGGAGGCGCCGAAGCGGCGCGTCCGCCTGAGCGCCGATCTTGACGAAGACTGACGGCTCGAGAACGGCTCGACAGAACTGGGAGGGCGAGAGCTCATGGAGATGATGACGGGCCGGCACGCCGGTGCGGTCGTGCACCACACCGTGGAGGGCACGGACCCCGGGCTCAATGTGCAGACGTTCGAGCCGGAGAAGCCGGCGGCGCTCCCGCCGGTACTGCTCATCCACGGCTTCGCGTCGTCGATCGCGCTCAACTGGGAGCAGAGCGGGTGGATCTCGGCGCTGCGCGATGCCGGCCGGCACGTCATCGCCGTCGACCTCCCAGGCCACGGACTCAGCACCGCGCCCGAAGACGTCGATTCCTACTCGCCGAGCCGCATCCGGGCGGACCTCCTGCAGATCGCGGTCGACGCCGGCGCGCGCCCCCTCGAGGCCGGTCACCCCGACAGCGGGCTCGACGTCATCGGCTACTCGCTCGGCTCGCGCCTCGCGTGGGAGTTCGGGGCCACGCAGCCAGCGCTCGTGCGGCGGCTCGTGCTCGGCGGGCCGAGCGGGCGCGATCCGCTCGCGGAGTTCGACCTCGTGGGCGCCCAGCGCTTCCTCGCCGACGGCACCCCGATCGAAGACGACTCGACCGCTGCGCTCGTGACCATGGCGCAGGCCTCGCCGGGCTCCGACATGTACGCGCTGCTCTCGCTCGTCGAGGCGATCAAGGAGGAGCCGTTCGACGCGGCCGAGGCCGTGCCGAAGCAGCCCGTGCTCATCGTCGCCGGGGAGAAGGACGAACGCGTCGACGGGCTCGAGGCGCTGCACGGGCTCGTCCCGTCGGCCAAGATCGTGGTGATTCCGGGGCGGAATCACGTCAACGCCGTGACGGCGAGGGCCTTCAAGCAGGCGGCGATCGAGTTCCTCGCCGAGAGCTGATCCGGGGGTTGACGCCATCCCTCTTCGGGGGGCACACTGGATCGTATACGATGATCGTATACGATCCAGTTCTGCTTAAGGGCTCCTGAAGGGCCTCCTGAGCAGACTGACGACTCGAGGGAGAGGGATCCGTGGAACGACCGGAGCAGCTTGGCCAGGAGACGATCGGCGCCGCCCGCAAGGTCATCGCCGTCCACCTCAACTACCCGAGCCGCGCGGCGCAGCGCGGCCGGACGCCGTCGGTCCCGTCGTACTTCCTCAAGCCCGCGACGTCGCTCGCGCTCCACGGCGCGCCGCTTCGGCGCCCGCGCGGCGTCGAGCTCCTCACGGTCGAGGGCGAGGTCGCCCTCGTGATCGGCAGCCGCGCGCGCCGGGTCTCCCCGGAGGACGCGTGGCAGCACGTCGGCGCCGTCACCGCCGCGAACGATGCGGGTCTCGCCGACCTCCGCTGGCCGGACAAGGGCTCCAACCTCCGCTCGAAGGGGGTGGACGAGATCGCGCCGATCGGCCCGGCGCTCCTCCCGGCGCAGGAGCTCGACCCCGCGAACCTGCGCGTCCGGACGTGGATCAACGGCGAGCTCATCCAAGAGGACTCGACCGCGACCCTCCTCTTCCCGTTCGCGCAGCTCGTCGCGGACCTCTCGCGCCTCATGACGCTCGAGCCGGGAGACGTGATCCTCACCGGAACCCCAGCGGGCGCGACGGTCGCCCAGCCGGGCGACCTCATCGAGGTCGAAGTCGACGGCGCAGCGTCCGACGGCGGAACCCTCACCACCGGGCGGCTCGGCAACCGCGTGGTGGACTCGCCCGCTGGCCTCGAGCCGTACGGGGCCATGCCCCAGCTCACGGACGCGGACCGGATCGACGCGTGGGGCTCGGCCGAGGCCGCGGGGATCGCCGCCGTGGCGGCACCCCCAGTGGCGGCACCCGTCGCGGCTACCCCCGCCGACAAGCGCCCCGCGAGCGCCCTGACCCCCGAGCTCGCCGCCACGCTCCGCTCGGTCGGCACGGCCACGCTCAGCGTCCAGCTCCGCAGGCGCGGCATGCAGAATTGCCACATCGAGGGCCTCGTGCCCACGAAGCCGGGCGCGAAGGCGGTCGGGACGGCCCGCACGCTCCGGTACGTCCCGGCCCGCGAAGACCTCTTCAAGACCCACGGCGGCGGCTACAACGCTCAGAAGCGCGCCGTCGATTCGCTCCGCGAGGGCGACATCCTCGTCATGGACGCGCGAGGCGACAAGAGCGCGGGAACGCTCGGCGACGTCCTCGCGCTCCGCGCCCAGGTCCTCGGCGCCGCGGCGGTCATCACCGACGGCGGCATCCGCGACTTCGGTCCGGTCTCCGGCATGGACATCCCCGCGTGGGGCGCGAACCCGCACCCCGCGGTCCTCGGGCGCCGCCACGTCCCGTGGGCCGTCGACGAGACCATCGCGTGCGGCGGCGCGGCCGTGCAGCCCGGCGACGTGATTGTCGCCGACGAGGACGGCATCGTCGTCATCCCGCCCCACCTCGCAGAGGAGGTCGCGAACGACGCCGCCGCCCAGGAACGCGAAGAGGCGTGGGTTGCGCAGCGGGTCGCCGAGGGCCATCCGGTGGACGGGCTGTTCCCGATGAACGCGGCGTGGCGAGCGAAGTACGAGGCCGCACCGGACCGAGCGGCGCAGGTGACGAGCGAAGCGAGCCCGAAGCCATGACCGCGCCAACCCGCGGGGCGGCCCCGTCGGCGCCAGCCGCGAGCAAGTCGCAGCTCGCGTACGAGTGGCTGCACGAGCAGATCGTCGCCGGCTCGCTCGCCCCGGGCGCGCGGCTCGTGCTCGCCCAGGTCGCGGGCGAACTCGACATCTCGGTGGTGCCGGTGCGCGAGGCCGTGCGCCGGCTCGAGGCAGAGGGGCTCGTGACGTTCGAGAAGAATGTCGGCGCGACCGTGGCCGGGATCGACCCGATCGAGTACCTCTACACGATGCAGACGCTGAGCCTCGTCGAAGGCGCGGCGACCGCGCTGTCCGCGCCCGCCGTCGGCCGTTCGGACCTCGCCGCCGCGCGCAAAGTCAACGCGCGGATGAGGTCGATGGTCGACGACGAGCAGGACTTCGACCCCGTCCGGTTCACGCAGCTGAACCACGAGTTCCACAGCGTCCTCTTCGAACACTGCCCGAATCCGCACATCCTCGACCTCGTGCACCGCGGCTGGAACCGGCTCACGGCGCTCCGCGGCTCGACGTTCAGCTTCGTGCCCGAGCGTGCCAGCGAGTCGGTCGCCGAGCACGAGGAGCTCCTGCTGCTCATCGAGCGCGGGGCGCCGACGGCCGAGATCGAGCTCGCGGCGCGGCGACACCGCTCGGCGACGCTCGACGCCTACCTCGCGAGCAGCCACGTCCACCCCAGCTTCCCTTCTCTCTGACCCTCTCTACTCCCTCCACCCCGCCACCCCGCCCTCACCCACCCCGCCACCCTCAGCCACCCAGCCACCCTCAGCCACCTTCAGGAGCCCAGCATGAGCAAGCACTTCGTGCCCGAGAACCTCCCGACGCACCTCCAGCACTACATCGGCGGCCAGCGCGTCGACTCGATCGGCGGCGAGACGTTCGAGGTCCTCGACCCCGTCACGAACACGACGTACGCGACGGCGGCGTCCGCCCAGAAGGCGGACATCGACGCCGCCGTGGCCGCCGCGACCGAGGCGTTCGAGCACGGCCCGTGGCCGCGCATGAAGCCGCGCGCCCGGGCCCGGATCCTCAACGCGATCGCCGACGCCGTCGAGGCGCAGGAGGACCGGCTCGCCGAGATGGAGACGTTCGACACGGGCCTGCCCATCACGCAGGCCCGCGGCCAGGCTCAGCGCGCCGCGGAGAACTTCCGCTTCTTCGCGGACCTCATCGTCGCGCAGCAGGACACCGCGCTCAAGGTCCCCGGCACCCAGCTCAACTACGTCAACCGGAAGCCGATCGGCGTCGCGGGACTCATCACGCCGTGGAACACGCCGTTCATGCTCGAATCGTGGAAGCTGGCCCCCGCGCTCGCCTCGGGCTGCACCGTGGTGCTCAAGCCGGCCGAGTTCACGCCGCTCTCCGCGTCCCTGTGGGCCGGGATCTTCGAGGAGGCCGGTCTGCCCGCGGGCGTCTTCAACCTCGTCAACGGCTTCGGCGAGACGGCGGGCGATTCGCTCGTCAAGCACCCGGGCGTGCCGCTCATCTCGTTCACGGGCGAGTCCTCGACCGGCCAGCTCATCTTCCGCAACTGCGCGGAGAACCTCAAGGGCATGTCGATGGAGCTCGGCGGCAAGTCCCCCGCCGTCGTCTTCGCGGACGCCGACCTCGACGCCGCGATCGACTCGACGCTCTTCGGCGTCTTCTCGCTCAACGGCGAGCGCTGCACGGCCGGTTCGCGCATCCTCGTGGAGCGCAGCATCTACGACGAGTTCACCGAGCGCTACGCCGAGCGCGCCAAGAACATCGTGGTCGGCGACCCGCACGATCCCAAGACGCAGGTCGGCGCGCTCGTGCACCCCGAGCACTACGAGAAGGTCATGAGCTACGTCGAGATCGGGAAGTCCGAGGGCCGGCTCCTCGCGGGCGGGGGCCGCCCCGAGCACCTGCCCGAGGGCCAGGAGAACGGCTCCTACGTCGCTCCGACCGTGTTCGCCGACGTCAAGCCGGACGCGCGGATCTTCCAGGAGGAAATCTTCGGCCCGGTCGCGGCGATCACCCCGTTCGACGACGACGCCGAGGCGCTCGCCCTTGCAAACAATACGAAGTACGGCCTCGCCGCGTACGTCTGGACGAACGACCTCAAGCGCGCGCACACGTTCGCGCAGTCCGTCCAGGCCGGCATGGTCTGGCTCAATTCGCACAACGTGCGCGACCTCCGCACACCGTTCGGCGGCGTCAAGGCCTCGGGCCTCGGCCACGAAGGCGGCTACCGCTCGATCGACTTCTACACGGACCAGCAGGCCGTGCACATCACGCTCGGCGACGTTCACACGCCCAAGTTCGGCGCCTGACTTTCACTGTCTCGAAGAGGAGAACACCATGAACAGCACCCCGCTCCCCCACCCTCCCGCCCCGAACCCACCCACCCCAGCAGTCCCCGCGCCCGACATCGTCCGCTGCGCCTACCTCGACCTCGTAGTCACCGACCTGGCGAAGTCGCGCGCGTTCTACGTGGACCTCCTGGGCCTGCACGTCACGTACGAGGACGACGAGGCCATCTACCTCCGCTCCCTCGAGGAGTTCATCCACCACAACCTCGTGCTGCGCAAGGGCCCCATCCCAGCCGCGGCGGCGTTCGCGTTCCGCGTCCGCACGCCCGAAGACGTGGACAAGGCCGAGGCCTACTTCCAGGCGCTCGGCTGCCGGACGGAGCGCCGCCGCGACGGGTTTGTGCGCGGCATCGGCGACGCCGTCCGAGTCGAGGACCCGCTCGGCTTCCCGTACGAGTTCTTCTACGACGTGGAGCACGTGGAGCGCCTGCACATGCGCTACGACCTGTACTCGGCCGGCGAACTCGTGCGCCTCGACCACTTCAACCAGGTCACCCCAGACGTCCCGCGCGGCCGCGCCTACCTCGAGGGCCTCGGCTTCCGGGTCTCCGAGGACATCAAGGACTCCGAGGGCACCACGTACGCGGCATGGCTGCACCGGAAGCAGACCGTGCACGACACGGCGCTCACGGGCGGCGACGGGCCGCGCCTGCACCACATCGCGTTCTCGACGCACGAGAAGCACAACATCATCCAGATCTGCGACAAGATGGGCGCCCTGCGGCTGTCCGACCGGATCGAGCGCGGGCCGGGCCGCCACGGCGTCTCGAACGCGTTCTACCTCTACATCCTCGACCCGGACGGCCACCGCGTGGAGATCTACACGCAGGACTACTACACGGGCGATCCCGACAACCCCACCATCACGTGGGACGTCCACGACAACCAGCGCCGCGACTGGTGGGGCAACCCCGTGGTCCCGTCGTGGTACACCGAGGCCTCCCTCGTGCTCGACCTCGACGGGAACCCGAAGGAGGTCGTCAAGCGCGAGGACAAATCCGAGATGGCCGTGACGATCGGCGCGGACGGCTTCTCCTACACGCGGGCCGGGGACGAGTCCGGCTCGTACCACGGCGAGGCGTCGAAGGGCTTCAAGCTCGGAAGCCAGGTCTGAGCGTGCTCGACGCGGAGGCGATCCAGCAGATCGCGGACGAGCTTGTGGAGGCGGGGCGGACGCGCACGCCGGTCCCCCTCCTGCACACCCGCTACGAGGGCATGGACATCGAGGATTCGTACGCCGTGCAGAAGCTCTGGGCCTCGCGGCTCGAGGCCCAGGGCAAGCGCGTGGTGGGCCGCAAGATCGGGCTCACGTCGAAGGCCATGCAGGCCGCGACCGGGATCAGCGAGCCGGACTACGGGGTCATCTTCGACGACATGGTCCTCGAGAACGGTTCGGTGGTCGACTGGAACCGATACACGCACCCGCGCGTCGAGGTCGAGCTCGCGTTCAAGCTCAACCAGGACCTCAAGGGCCCCGGGATCACGATCTTCGACGTGCTCGACGCGACGGACTACGTGGTGCCCGCCCTCGAGATCCTCGACTCGCGGATCGAGATGCAGGGCCGCACGATCGTGGACACGATCTCGGACAACGCGGCGATGGGCGCGATGGTCGTGGGCGGACGGCCAGTGCGGCCGCACGACGTCGACCTCCGCTGGGTCTCCGCGCTCCTGTACCAGAACCAGGAGATCGTCGAGACGGGCGTCGCGGCCGGCGTGCTCAACCACCCGGCGAAGGGCGTCGCGTGGCTCGCGGACAAGCTCGCCCAGCACGGCCAGTCGCTCCGCGCGGGCGACCTCGTGCTCGCGGGCTCGTTCACGCGGCCCATGTGGGTCTACGCGGGAGATACCGTGTACGCGGACTACGGACCCTTGGGGACGGTGACATGTCGTTTCGTCTAGAACCCGAACGCACGTTCCGCGACGCACTCGAGGAGGCGCGGGCCGGGGCCGGCGACGGCGCGGGCAACGCCGGGCGCCCGCTGATCGGGCTGTGGGTCTGCTCGGGAAGCCAGCTCGTCGCGGAGATCATGGCCGGCTCCGGCGCAGACTGGCTGCTCATCGACGCCGAGCACAGCCCGAACACGCTCGAGTCCGTGCTCGCCCAGCTCCAGGCGGTCCACGGCTACGCCGTGCTGCCCATGGTGCGCCTCCCCTGGAACGACGCGGTGCTCATCAAGCAGTACCTCGACCTCGGCGCGCAGAACCTGCTCATTCCGATGGTCAACGACGCCGAGCAGGCCCGCGCGGCGGTCGCGGCCGTGCGGTACCCGCCGCATGGCGTGCGCGGAGTCGGCTCGGCGCTCGCCCGCGCGGCGCGGTGGAACCGGATCCCGGACTACCTCGCGAGGGCGGACGAGACCATCTCGCTCACCGTGCAGATCGAGACGGCCGAGGCCGTGGCCAACGTCGAGGAGATCCTCGCCGTCGGCGGCGTCGACGCCGTGTTCATCGGCCCGTCCGATCTGGCCGCGTCCATGGGCCATCTGGGTCAGCAGGAGCATCCCGAGGTGATCTCCGCCGTCGAACGCTGCCTCGCGGCAGCCCAGGCGGCCAGCAAGCCCGCGGGCGTCAACGCGTTCGTCGAGGCGACGGCGCGGCGCTACCTCGACGCGGGCGCGCGCTTCGTCCTCGTGGGCGCGGACGTCTCGATCCTTGCCCGGTCGAGCGAGGAGCTCGCCGCGCGCTTCGGGCGGGTCAGTCGGCACGACGCGGCCGGGCGGGCCACTACGGACGACGGCGGGCGGCCGGCGAGCTACTAGCGGCGCCAGGGACTCCGCAACCTTGGGGACGCGAGCCCGCAACCTTGGGGACGCGACCCCGCAACCTGACAGCCGTTGCGG
>NZ_JBKZWT010000135.1:0-9241 GCF_047759905.1 Sinomonas sp. G460-2
CTCGGCGAACGCTCGGCACACGGCCGCGAGTTTGTCGTCGTCCGCGGGGACGGCGACGCACAGCTGGCGCGCGATGCCCGCCGCGATCGCTCCGCGGAGCGCGTGGATGAGCATCGGCTCCCCCGCAACCGGCACGAGCGCCTTCGGGATCCCGTACCCGAGCCGGGTGCCGGCTCCGGCGGCAACGACGACGACGGCGAGCGGCGGCTCGGGCGCGCGGTGCTCCGGGCGCTCAGGCCCACGTTCCGGCAGCTCGGCGAGCTCGGCCGCGGCGTCGGCTGGGAAGTTGGCGGGGGTCACGGGCTCAAGCGTAGCGTCACGCCGCCGTCCCCAACTTCTCCGCAGGCCTCCCCAACTTCTGCGCCGCCGAGGACCGCGACGCGCCGCCATGTGGCCCAACACGCCGGTGAGCGGCGCCGGAACGTGGGGAATCCGGGAGAGGAGCCGGGGAAACCGGCCCCCAGAACGCCAAAAAGGCCCCGCAGCCTAAGCTGGGGGCCTTCCGAAACCTTGCGGTTAGGAGGCAAGAACCTCGTCGAGGACGGTCGCTGCCTGCTCCTCGTCGGTCTTCTCCGCGAGGGCCAGCTCCGAGATGAGGATCTGACGCGCCTTGGCCAGCATCCGCTTCTCACCTGCGGAGAGCCCACGATCCTGATCGCGGCGCCACAGGTCGCGAACCACCTCGGCAACCTTGATGACGTCGCCGGACGCGAGCTTCTCGAGGTTGGCCTTGTAACGGCGTGACCAGTTGGTCGGCTCCTCGGTGAACTCGGCGCGGAGGACGTCGAACACGTGCTCGAGGCCTTCCTTGCCCACAACGTCGCGGACCCCTACAAGATCCACGTTCTCAGCTGGTACTTCAATCGTCAGGTCACCCTGAGCCACTTTGAGCTTGAGATACATTTTCTCTTCGCCCTTGATAGTGCGCATTTTGATCTCTTCGATCTTGGCTGCACCGTGGTGGGGGTAAACAACCGTCTCGCCAACCTCAAAAACCATGTGGACATTCCCCTTTCCCGCAAGCCAGTCTATCACGACCGACCGAAGCCCCCGGCCGGAGGATGCCCCGCGATCGGCGGAATGACGCGGGAGAGCGATTGCCGCAGGGACCCAGCGGGGCTTGACGAATCGTCAAGAAAGTGCTTCACGTCACACGCGCGAGCGTCGCGGAATCTACGATCTGTCGAAAATCGGGCTACGCTAGGGGCGACCAGACCTCAGACACCATCGACACAGGAGCGAGCTGTGCGTTTCACTGCTTCGACCCCGGCCACGCGCGTTGCTCTCGCAGCCGCTCTGGGCTTGGGTCTGCTGACGGCCACCGGATGCGGCTACATCAACCCTCAGCAGACGTCCATCCAGTACTCGGCGTCCGATGGCATCCGCGCCGACGTCGGGTCGGTCCAGCTCCGCAACGTGCTCATCGCCTCGACCGGCAAGTCCGGTTCCTCGCAGTCCGTCAGCGCGAACGCGCCCGGCCGCATGATCGGCACCCTCTTCAACACGTCCGGCCAGGACCTCACGGTGTCGCTGTCGACCCCGTCGTCGAACACCGTGTCCGTGACCATCCCGAAGAACGGCGAGGTCCGCCTCGAGACCACGTCCACCCCGGTCGACTTCTCGCACGTGGGCGGGGTCCCCGGCTCGCTCGTGGACGTCACGGTAAAGGCGGGCGGCACGAGCCAAAGCGTCAAGGTTCCGGTGCTCGACGGCACCATCGCGGACTACCGCACCTACCTGCCGACCCCATCGCCGAGCGCCACCTCAAGCGCCTCGAGCTCGGCTTCGGGCTCCGCGTCGGGTTCGGCGTCCGCGACGCCTTCCGCGACCCCGAGCAAGTAGCTCACCCAGCGCCCCTTACAGACGACGGCGGCCGCTCACCCCAGATGGTGAGCGGCCGCCGTCGTCTGTGCGCGCCGTTGTCAATGCGGCGCCGCGGCGCGTGCGCGCCGGCGTCGATCAGGGCTCGAACTTGTAGCCGAGGCCGCGCACCGTGACGAGGAAGCGCGGGCTCGAGGGGTCCGGCTCGATCTTGCTGCGGAGCCGCTTGACGTGGACGTCGAGGGTCTTCGTATCCCCGACGTAGTCCGAACCCCACACGCGATCGATCAGCTGGCCGCGAGTCAGGACACGCCCGGAGTTCCGCAGGAGCATCTCCAGCAGCTCGAACTCCTTGAGCGGGAGGGCCACCTGTTCGCCGTCAACGCTCACCACGTGCCGCTCGACATCCATGCGCACGGGCCCGGCCTGAACGGTCGACGAGATGAGCTCCTCGGGCTCTCCGTGCCGCCGGAGGACGGCGCGCACGCGCGCCACGAGCTCGCGGGACGAGTACGGCTTCGTGACGTAGTCGTCCGCGCCGAGCTCGAGCCCCACAACCTTGTCGATCTCCGAGTCCTTGGCCGTCAGCATGATGACCGGCACATTCGAACGCTGGCGAAGCTGCCTGCAGACCTCGGTGCCGGGGGTGCCCGGCAGCTGGAGGTCCAGAAGGACGAGGTCGGCGCCGTTCCGGTCGAATTCCACGAGAGCGTCTGTGCCGTTGTCCACCACCTCGACCTCGTAGCCCTCCTTACCGAGGAGGAAGGACAGGGGGTCGCTGAACGATTCCTCGTCCTCCACGATCAGGATCCTGCTCAAGCGATCGCTCCTTGCTCAGGGGGCCGAGTGGCCCCTTCCTGGCGCCGGCCCGGTTCCGGGCTCTCAGCACCTTGGTCTTCCTCCATCTGGGGCAGCCGCACTGTGAAGGTCGAGCCCTTGCCGAGCTGCGACCACACGGTCACCTCGCCGCCGTGGTTCTCCACGACGTGCTTGACGATGCTCAGGCCAAGGCCCGTGCCGCCCGTCTGCCGCGACCTTGCGGCGTCCACCCGATAGAAACGCTCGAACACGCGCTCCTGGTCCTCCGGCTTGAGCCCGTCGCCCTGGTCCGCAACGGACACCGAGACAAGACCGTCCTTGTCCCGGATGCCGATCCCGACCTTCGTGTTGCCGGGCGAATAGCGGATCGCGTTGTCGATGAGATTGCGGAAGGCGTTGACCAGGAGATCCGGGTCGCCGTAGACCCTGTGAGCGCTCGTGCCTCCGACCACCACGGAGATGTGCTTGGCTTCTGCGGCGAGCCGGGACCGGTCGACCGCGTCCGCGACGACCTCGTTGACGTCCACGACCTTTCCTTGATGGACGATATCCGCGGCTTGGAGACGCGAGAGCTCGATGATGTCCTGGACGAGCGCCGCGAGGCGCGTCGATTCCTTGTGCATGCGCTGCGCGAAGCGGCGCACGGCGTCCTCGTCGTCGGGGCTCGCCTCGAGCGCCTCCGCGAGGAGGGAGATCGCGCCGACCGGCGTCTTGAGCTCGTGCGAGACATTCGCCACGAAGTCGTTGCGGATGCGCTCCGTGCGCGTGATCTCCGTGCGGTCGTCGGCGAGGAGGAGGATGTATTCCTCGCCGAGCATGGCCGCGCGGACCAGGACGATGATGGTGCCCTGGCCGAGCGGGCCCCGCGGAAGCTCGAACTGCTTCTCGATGACGACGCCGTTGCCGCGCACCTTCGCCGTCATTGAAAGCAGCTCGCGGTGCACCACCGTGTGCCCACGGACGAGCCCGTACGCATAGGCCGCCGGACTGGCGCGAACCACGCTGTCGATCGCGTCGACCACCACGAACGCCTTGCCGAGCACCGCGAGCACGTCGGCCGCACCCTCGGGGAAAGTCGCCTCCCCAGGGGCGACCTCGAGGAGGGCACGCTGACGCTCGCTCGCCCGGAACGCGAGGACGCCGAAGGCGCCGAAAGACAGGCCAAGAAGACCCGCGACGATGCCGACGACGAGAGGATCCACACCATTAGCTTAGGGGCGGGCCCCGACGTGCTCAGACCGAGTGCGCGAGCTCAAGCCCCGGTTCACGTATCGTTCACGTATCAGGTGGCAAGTATTCATCTGCCGCTGAGAGTGTGACGAGTCGAAGCACCCGCGAGGCATCGGACGGGACGGCATTCCCGCGCCCGTGCGCAGCGACACGGAGCACCGAGGAAAGGACACTGCCGTGCGCAAAGTTTTTCAGGAAGAACTCAAGTCGGTCCACGACGATCTCGTGGAGATCGCCCGTCTCGTCGCGACCGCACTCGACAAGGCCATCGAATCCTTCCAGAGCGCGGACGTTGACCTCGCCCAAGAGGTCATCGCCGAGGACGCTCGGATCGACTTCCGCCAGAGCGCGCTCGACGAGCGCGCCATCGACATCCTCGCCCTTCAGGGCCCGGTCGCGAGCGACCTCCGGACCCTCGTCGGCTCGCTGCGCATGAGCGCCTCGCTCGAGCGCATGGGCGACCTCGCCCGCCACGTCGCGCAGCTCGCGCGGTTGCGCTTCCCCGAGAGCGCGGTCCCTGAGTCGCTCGCCAAGACGTTCGCGCGCATGGCCGAGCTCGACCGGAGCATCATCGCGGACGTCGCGGAGCTCCTCGAGACCCACGATCTCTCCCTCGTCGCGAAGATCCAGGGCGCCAACGCCGAGATCGACGACCTGCACGCGGGCGTCTTCCGTGCCATCGCCGATTCCTCGTGGACGGGCTCGCCGGCACTCGCCGTCGACGCCGCGCTCGCGAGCCGCTACTTCGAGCGGTTCGCCGACCACGGCGTCTCCGTGAGCCGCAAGGTCTCGTATCTCGTGACCGGCGAGTGGGACGGGGACATGACGTCGAACTGACGTCCCGGTTTGACGTCCCGGTTGCGCCGACACGTTTGCTCGGTGCGAGCACCCTGCCAACGTGACGGCGCAACGTGCGGGAGTACGACGGCGGCCGCTCACTCCCCAGCGCCTCCCGGAGCACGCTTCGCATGCTCCGGGTCCCTCGGCACTGTGGGCCCCCGGTGAGCGGCCGCCGTCGTCTGTTGTGGGGCGCGTAACCGTCCGTCCCGCGACATGGCCGCCCTTCGGAGGCATAACCGTTGGTCCCGCCGGACGGTTATGCCTCTCTGGAACGGTCGTAGCGCGGAGGAGACGGTTTTGGCGTGAGGCGTGACCCGGCTGCGCTACTTCTTGCCCTGGTTCTTGACCGCCTCGATCGACGCCGCCGCGGCGGCGGGGTCGAGGTACGTGCCGCCCGGGTTGGTGGGCTTGAAGTCCTCGTCGAGCTCATACACGAGCGGGATGCCGGTGGGGATGTTGAGGCCAGAGATGTCCGCGTCGCTGATGCCGTCGAGGTGCTTCACGAGCGCGCGGAGCGAGTTGCCGTGGGCCGTCACGAGCACCGTCTTGCCCGCCCTGAGGTCCTCCTTGATCTCCGACTCCCAGTACGGCAGGAGGCGGATCAGCACGTCCTTGAGGCACTCGGTGCGCGGGAGGTCGTCGCCGAGGTCCGCGTAGCGGGGGTCGCCGGCCTGGGAGAACTCTGAGTCGTCCGGGAGCGGGGGCGGCGGGACGTCGTACGAACGGCGCCACTCCATGAACTGGGCCTCGCCGAACTCGGCGAGCGTCTGGGCCTTGTCCTTGCCCTGGAGCGCACCATAGTGACGCTCGTTGAGCCGCCATGAGCGCTTGACGTCGATCCAACCGCGATCGGCCGCGTCGAGGGCGATGTTCGCAGTGTTGATGGCGCGCTTGAGCCGGGACGTGTACAGGATGTCCGGGTTGAGGCCCTTTTCCGCGAGCAGCTCCCCGCCGCGCTGAGCCTCCTTGCGACCCTGGTCGTTGAGGTCCACGTCAACCCAGCCCGTGAAGAGGTTCTTGGCGTTCCAGTCGCTGTGCCCGTGGCGCAGCAGGATCAGCGTGTAAGTCATGGGGCCATGCTATCGAGCGGCCCGGCCCGGGGCCGTCTCGTGACGCATTCTTGTGGGCGGTCGGGCCTTCTACGGCGAGAGCTTCCCTCGGGCCTCCCTCAACCCGCTCCTGTCGCGGTCAGCCTCCTCCGCCCTTGGCGATCGCCTTCACCTCGGCGGCGTACAGCTGGGCCGGGTCGAAGCCCATGCCGGTGAAGTGGCCGGCGAGCTCCAGGGACAGCACGCCGTGCAGGCGAGTCCAGAAGGTCAGGGCCGTGTGCAGCCCCGCCGGGGTCGCCGTGTGTCCTGCTGCCCAGGCCCGATGGCCGGCCAGGTGTTCGTGCAGCGGGGACTGCGGCGGCCCGGAGGGGAGCTCCTCGGCGGCAGTGGCGTCGAGGAGAACAGCCATCAGCTCGGCGGCGATCCCGGTGATGTCCGGCGGCGCCTGGTAGCCGGGTACCGGGGTCCCGTAGATGAGCAGATACCGCTGAGGGTCGGCCAGGGCCCATTCGCGCAGGGCCTGTGCCAGTTCCGCGAGACCGGCACCGGCCTCGGCCCGGGCACGGAAGACATCGGCCAGGCTTCGGTAGGCGTCCCTGATCAGCTCGGTGATCAGCTCGTCCCGGTTGGCGAAGTAGCGGTACAGGGCCGGTCCGGTCATGCCGATCTGCTTGGCGATCGCATTGAGGGACAGTGCCGACGCCCCGGCTTCGGCGATCTGCGCCCAGGCCTGCTTCTTGATCTCCTCGCGCATCTGGGTGCGGTAGCGCTCCCTGGGCGACTCCGCGACCGACTCAGCCACAGCCAGACCACCTTCCCTCATCTAGCCAGTAGTTAGAAGTTATCACGAAGGTGATTGACTATCGCTGAAGTGGTGAGTTACAACTTCTAACGAACGCGAAAACATCTATCACAGGAGCGTGGCCGTGGACAGCGAGCGCCTCACCCAGATCGTCCTGCCCGGGATCGTGGACCCGGAGGGCCTGCAGATCCGTCGCACGGCGGTGCCCAGCCCGGGGCCCGGTCAGGTTCTGGTCGCCATGGAGGCAACCGGGGTGTCCTTCGCCGAGCAGCAGATGCGCCGCGGCCGGTACTACGACCAGCCGCCGTTCCCATTCGTGCCCGGATACGACCTGGTGGGCCGGGTGGTTTCGATCGGCGCGGGGGGCGACCCGCAGCTGGTCGGTCGCCGGGTGGCGGCGCTGGTGAAGGTCGGGGGCTGGGCCAGCCACATACTGCTCGAGGCCCTCGATGCAGTAGCTGTTCCCGACGGACTGAGCGCGGTTCAGGCCGAAACGGTCGTGGTCAACGGCCTCACCGCCTGGCAGATGCTCCACCGCAAGGCCCGGGTGCGTGCCGGGCAGACCGTCCTGGTGCACGGAGCCGCCGGGGGCGTCGGCTCGGTGCTGGCCCAGCTCGCCCTCGCCGCCGGCGCCGAGGTGATCGGCACCGCCTCGCCGCACAACCACGACACACTGCGGTCCATGGGTGTCGCCCCTGTCGACTACCGCGCGGGCGACGTGCCAGACCAGGTCCGCAACTGGGCCCCGCACGGGGTCGACGCGGTGTTCGACCATGTCGGCGGACGAAGTGTCATCGACTCCTGGCACCTGCTCGCCCCTGGCGGCACTCTCGTCGCCTACGGCAGCGCATCCACCCGGGACGACACCGGATCCAAGCTGTGGCCGGTCATGAAGATCATCGGCCGCACCCTGCTGTGGAACGCGCTGCCCAACGGCCGCCGCGCCCACTTCTTCAACATCTGGGCTGGCAGGAAACTGCGCGCCGACGACTTCCGGGCCCGGCTGCACGCCGACCTGGCAGCGGTCTTCGACGCGCTGCGCCGCGGCGAGGTCACCGCCCACATCGCCGCCGAGCTGCCGCTGGCCCGCGCCGCGGAGGCGCTACGCCTGGCCGAGTCCGGCACCGTCGCCGGCAAGGTCCTCATCGTCCCCTGACCCGCCGTGCGGGACACCGCCCCGAAGTCGTCTACGCGGCGGAGCCCGGTGCGACGGCGTCCCACTCGACCGTGAGCTCGCCAAGTCGCCAGCGCGTCGGCCCGTGAAGCACCGGCCAACCGGCCTCTTTGGCGGCGCGGACCATCGCGATCCAGCGCTGCCTCGTCCCGAAGGCAGCGAGCGGAGCGGAGGCGAGCCACGCGTCGTCGAGCGCGCCGAGGAACGCGTTGACGCGCTCGCCCGGGACGTTGCGGTGGATGAGCGCCTTCGGGAGCCGCTCTGCGACGTCGGACGGGCGCTCGAACGAGCCGAAGCGCACGGCGAGGGAGAGCGTGCGGGGGCCGCCGCCGTCCAGCGCTACCCAGGCCGCGCGGCGGCCGATCTCGTCGCAGGTGCCCTCGACGAACAGCCCGCCCGGCGCGAGCCGCGAGCAGACGAGCTCCCAGATCGCGGGGACGTCGGTCTCCTCGTACTGCCGGAGCACGTTGAACGCGCGGACGAGGGCGGGCCGCTCCCCGACGGGGAGCTCGAATCCGCCGAGCCGAAAGTCAAGCCCCTCGCGCTCGAGCGGCTTGGCCGCCTCGACCCGGCCCGGCTCGATCTCGACGCCCGTGAGGCGGAAGTCGGAGCGGACCACCCGGAGCCGGTCGAAGAGCTCGACGGCGGTCGCGGGGTGACCGCCGTAGCCGAGGTCGACGGCGAGCGGGGCCCGAGGGAAGGAGCGAAGCCGGCGCGCGTGAGCGCCAGTGATCCAGCGGTCGACGCGCCGCATGCGGTTGGGGTTCGTGGTGCCCCGCGTAACGTTGCCCACGGGGCCGCCGCGGGCCGGCCGGACCGGGCGGGCCTTCTGCACCACGGCGCGGTCAGCGCGAGGTGACGGCGGGGCGCACGTCCGCGAGGTAGACGCCGGCGATCGTCACGCTGGCGATGTTGAACAGGCTCAGGCCGAAGAAGGGTGTGGGGACGAGCACTGACAGCACCGTGACAAACGTCGCGGCGCCCGTGAGGCCGAGCCAGAAGCCCTTGGTCCGCTTGGAGCTCGCCTGGAACGCGGGGCCCTTGCGGAGGGTGCAGTCAACGAACGCCCACACCGACAGGACGGCACACACGAGCGAGACGAGGTACCCGACAGTGGTGTCGATATAGAAGATGAGAAGTTGGCCGCTCACGGTCCAAGCCTACCGAGTGCGAGGCCACTCGGCGGCGAGGGGCTCAGTCCAGCGAGTCGAGGCCCTGCGCGAGATCGGCCCAGAGGTCCTCGACGTTCTCGATCCCGACGCTGAGCCGAACGAGTCCCTCGGGAACCGTGAGCGGCTCGGCGGCGTGCCGCCGGCGCCGCTCGATGGTCGATTCGACGCCACCGAGCGACGTCGCGGGGAGCCACAGGGCGAGGGACGCCACGAAGGCGTCCGCGGACGTCGCGTCGTCGAGCTCGATGCTGATGATCGAGCCGAAGCCCGTGAACTGGGCGGCCGCGCGCTCGTGGCCCGGATCGGAGACGAGCCCGGGATAGCGCGTGCGGCG
>NZ_JBKZWT010000136.1:0-9078 GCF_047759905.1 Sinomonas sp. G460-2
GCGACGGGTCTGGCCGTCCTCGCCGGGCCCGTCGAGGCGACCGCCCTCGGCAACGTGCTCGTCCAGGCCCGCGCCGCTGGGGCTCTCTCGGGAGGGCTCGCGGCGCTCCGCGCTTCCGTGCGAGCAAGCGTGGAACTGCGCGAACACGCGGCGGTGACGGCCTAGAAAGGGTGGCCTGGGTCGCTCAGCTGGCGATCGGCAACCCCGCTGCAGGCGCCTGGGCGAAGGAGTCATCTATGTGGACCACGTCGCGGCCCTCCCGATCCAGGAGGCTCGCGGCCACCCCGGCGCGGTAGCCAGACGCACAGTGAACCCAGATCTTCCCTGACGGGAGCTCGTCGAGGCGGGACAGGAGTTCGTGAATCGGGATGTTCACGGAGCCATCGACACGAGTGGCCTTGTGTTCCTCTGCTCGCCGGACGTCGAGGATCGTCTCGTCCGGTTGGCGCTGCGCGGCTACTTCCTGCCATGTGGCCCGCGGGTAGGAGGACACTGGGGCGTTGGGGGCCAAGCGCCGGGGATCCTCGCCGAGCGCCGCGTCCGGTGAGTCGATGCCGATACGCGAGAGGTCGCGGATCGCGTTCTCGACGTCGTCACGGGACCCGACGAGGGTGAGCTTTCGGTCGTAGGGGAAGAGCCAGCCGAGATACGTGGGCCAAGCCTTGCCGGTACCGTACTCGAAGCTGATTGTGCCCCTGAGGTGCTCCGCCGCGTAGGCGACACGGTTGCGAAGGTCCACGACCCACTCGCCTGCCGCGAGACGTGCGCGCAGTTCCTCGGGGTCGAGGGAATCGGGGACAGACAGATCGGCCTCGGTAGGGCCAGTCAGGTTCCGTGGGCTCATGTGGGCGTAGTAGCTGGGGAAGACCGTGAGGTTCGCGATGAGCTCGGAGACGAAATGCTCCTCGTCCTGATCTGTGTAGACGGGGTTCGTGGCGAACTGCTCGCCGAGAGTCGACCCCGTCGCGTCCGCGGCCGGGCTGACCGAGCAGAAGGATCCGAAGCCGTGGGTCGGGTACAGCGCTGCCGCGGCGCGCGCCTCCTCGGCGAGGCGCCGGGCGGAGGCGTACTGATCGTGCGTGAGGCCAACGGTGTGGTCGTGGCCGAGCAGATCTGTGCGCCCCACTGACCCGTAGAGCACGCTGCCGCCGGAGAACACGGCCTGTTGGTCGCCGTGCTCGACGACGAACGAAAGGTGCTTGTGGGTGTGTCCCGGTGTCGCGACGGCCCTGACCGTCAGCTCACCGACGCGGACCGTCTCGCCGTGGGCGATCGGGGTCCGCTCGAAGGACACGGACTCGGCCGCATTGACCAGATAGGCCGAACCGTGCTTGGCGGCATAGGCGAATCCGCCGGTCACGTAGTCATTGTGGAGATGGGTCTCCGCCACGTGGGTCACGGTGACGCCGGCCGCGGCGGCCGCAGCCTCGACACGATCGATGTCGCGCTGGGCATCGATGACGAGCGCGAACTGGCCGTCATGAACGAGGTAGGTCCGGTCGCCAAGCTGGGGCGTGTCGATCACGATGACTTCCATGTGGTCCTCCCGCGTCTACCTCTAGGGTATTCCCGTGGTCGTGCACGGCGACCAGCCGGAACCAATTGACAGGCCGAAGGCGCCTGCTCAGACTCGACTCAGGAGCGGGGCCAGCGCACTGCCCCGCGGGGTCGCGGGACTGATCAGGTGAAGGCGTCAGATGAAGGCGGTTGTCTACGATCACTACGGGCCGCCCGAGGTCCTGCGCCTCGAGGATGTGCCCAAGCCCGAGCCGGCGGGTGACGAGCTCCTCGTCAAGGTTCACGCCGCCGCCGTCAACCGTCTGGATGTCCACAGCCGCGAAGCCAACGCGAGCAACGGACCCGTGATCAGCCTCATCAGCCGCCTCATCTTCGGTGTGCGGGGACCTCGCCATCGCATCGTCGGCAGCGAATACTCGGGCGAGGTGGAGCGAGTCGGGGCCGCGGTCCGCGAATTCAGGCCGGGCGATCGGGTTTTCGGGGTGACCAGCCTTCGCTTCGGTGCCAACGCCGAGTACGTGACGGTGCGGGAGCGCTCGCGCGTGGGGCTCAAGCCTGTCAACGCGAGCTTTGACGAGGCGGCCGGCATCGCGGACGGCTTCCTGAACGCGATCGGATGCCTTCGGCAGGCGGGCCCGCGGCCCGGATCGAGCGTGCTGGTCTACGGAGCCTCGGGCTCGATCGGCACGGCGGGAGTGCAGCTGGCGCGACACGGCGGCGCCGAGGTCACGGCGGTGTGCCAGGCCAAGGACTTCGACCTGGTGCGCTCGCTCGGCGCGAGCGAGCTCATCGACTACACGCAAGAGGACTTCACGAAGAACGGCAAGAAGTACGACGTGGTCTTCGACGCCGTCGGCAAGCTGTCGTTTACGAGCTGCAAGGTGTCGCTGAACCCACACGGGTGGTATCTGCCAACGGACGGGCCCGTCAACCTGTTGCTGATCCCCGTGACCAGGCTGTCGGGTGACAAGAGGATCGGCATCGCCGTCGGATCGAGGAATCCACGCGAGGACCTCGCATTCCTCAAGCAGCTCGTCGAGGCGGGGCAGTATCACCCGGTCATCGATCGCGTCTACGCGATGAATGAGGTGGTTGAAGCCGCCCGGTACGTCGAGAGCCAACAGAAAGTGGGCAACGTCGTGCTCAGGATCCCCTGAGCAACAGCGCCTGCGTCGGGTGGGCCGAGCGGACGACGGCGGGCGGCCGGCCGCCGTCGTCCGCCCACCGTTCGCAGGGGTCAGGGGAGGGGCAGGACGTCCTCGACCTGGACGCGCCATGACCCGTCGGCGGGGAAGCCCGGCGCCGCGCCGCTCCCGTCCCAGCCCGCGGCCATGAGGGCAACCGCAGCGAGCAGCCCGCCGTTCCCCGGCAGGTACAGGGGGAGCGCCTCCGTCTGGAAGTTGTGGCCATTGCGAAGGTACGTGTTCTTGCCGCGATCGAGGAGCAGCGCGTCGACGGCGTCGTCGGGGCGGCCGAGCCGCGCCGCGCACATCGCGATCATGGGGTAGTCCCATCCCCAGGTGCTCTCCCAGTCCCAGTCGCGGAGCACGTCGTCGAGCGTGCGGGACATCGTGGAAGGGTCGATGAGACGGGTCGGCGGGACGACGCCGAGCCCCGCGAGCATCGACGGATGGTCGGTGCGCACGGTGAACGGCGGCACCCCGATCGCGGTATAGACCCCATCCCGCACGGTGGGCCGGACGACGTTCCGCGCGACCTCGTCCCACACGGGGTGCGGCGCGAGGCCCAGGCGCGCCCGCCATCGCTGGGCGGCGTCGAGCGCCCACGCCCAGTACGCGAGCTCGAACGTGGGGTTCTTGAGGCCAGCGCGATCCGCCGCGTAGGACTCCTGCGCCGGAACCAGCGGCGGCCCGAGCTCGAAGCCGTCGGGGCCGCGATGCGCGTACCCGGCCATGAACTCGGCGGTCGCGAAGACCACGGAGGCGTAGCGCTCGGCGGTCGCGCGGTCCGGCCGGCTCCGGAAGACGAGCTCGGCCAGATAGATGGGGTGCGGCTGCTGCCAGATGAGGAACGGGCCGATGTCGCTCGGGCTCTCGCGCCCGTCCGGCCCTACCTGCTTGGGCCACCGCGCCCCAGGGAAGCCTTGCGCAGCCGCGGTCTCTCGCGCCGATCCGAGGACACCTTCGTACCAGCCGAGGCTGCGCTCCAGGAGCTCGGGACGATTCCACACCGCGAAGTGCGCCGCGTGCCACCAGTGCATCTCGAGGTGGAAGCGCCCGCGCCACGAGTTGACCATGAGGCCGGTCTCCTGCGGCGGGAGCGATCCGGCGCAATGGACCCGTGTCTGGTACTGCGAGAGGATCACGCGGCGTTCGAGCTCCGCTGCGCGCGGGTCGGCGCTCTCGGCGAGCTGCACCATCCCGCCGTGCATCCAATACCGCTCCCACTCGCGGGCCGAGGCGGCCGCCACGTCCGCGAAGCTCGGCACGCTCTCGCGGCCGGGCTCCCAGCCCGCGAGGAAGCCCACCGTCAGCTCGAGGACGGGGCCGCCCCCGACCACGACGAAGCGATGCGCCCCCTCCCGTGCGACCCTGGCGCCAGGCGCGTTGAGAACGACGGCGTACCGCGCCTCGTCGAGCCGCCGCAGGATGTCCCAGCCACGCGCCGTCGTCCGCAGCTCGGAGGCGTGCCGCTCCGGGCTAGCCCAGTCCGCGGCGTTGCCCCACGCCTCGCTGCCGTAGGGAAAGTCGAGGACGACGGCGGGCGGCTCGCCGCCCGCCGAGCGCACCCGGACACTCACGGCGTCGACCTCGGGGTCAGCCGCGGTCTCCACGGTGAAGGCCGCGCCGCCGAGCTGGAAGCGGCTCGTCGCGACGCCCGTCCAGAGATCGAGCGTCTGGTCGATGCCGACGACGTCGGCCGGACCGATGGCGCTCAGCCCCGCCGATTGGGGTGCGAGCCCGATGCGCCCGAGCATGAGGCGATGCGGGTTGTTGCGGAGCCACGACTCGGCGGGGGCCATCGACTCGAGCGCGGTTGCGCTCGTGCGGCCGGCGAGGTCCACGTACGGGACGGGCCCCCGCGGGCTCGCGTAGGTCTGGACGGTGGACGCGAGCTCGGGAACCGGGTCGATCGGCGTGGAATGCCAGCCCCACTGCGACTGCGTCCCGAGCAGCGACCCGGCGGGTTCGCCATACCTCCCCGGCGCAGGGTACGCGTCCGGGAGCGTCTGGAGGCCCGTGACGTCAAACGTGAACGCGAACTCGCCGTTGCCCACCGTGAGCGGGGAGCGGGGATCGATCTCCCGCATCGCGACGTTGTGCCGCCGCACGAGAGCGGCGCGGTCGATGGTCCGCGACCGTGCTGCGTGCGGGGAGCTAGTGCGCAATTGCCTGCTTGCTCTCTGTCATCCACCGGGCCGCGGCGTCGTGCGGGCTGAGCCGTCCGAAGAGCACGTCCGAGGTGGCGCGCGCCGTGATCTCGGAGACCTTCGTCGAGCCCGTCGGCCCGATGTACGTGGGCGCGAAGCTCATCTTGCCGACGCTGTCGATGTAGGCCACCTCGGTCTTCCCCTGCTGGCTCAGCTGGGGCGAGATCGCCGCGCGCATGCTCGGGTTGCCGGGAACTCCGCGGTCCGTCCCGAGGATCGGGGCGGCCGTCGCGTTGTTCACGAGGAAGTTCACGAGCTTGGCCGCGGCCTCAGTGTTCTTGGTCCGGGCCGAGATCGAGTAGAACTGCGAGGACTGGAGCCAGATACCGTGCGTCGGGTTCTCGCCCGGAAGGTGGAGCAGGACCAGATTGGACTTCGCGGCCGTGCTGAGAGCGCTCAGCGAGTTGCTCCACGTGAGCGTCATCCCGGCCTTGCCGAGGCCCATGAGGGTCTGCTCGGTGCTCGCGTTGAGCTGCTCGGACTGTTCGGCGGGGCTCGGAGTGGCCGAGGACTTGTTCATGGTGAGGGTGTCGGAGAAGAAGGCCTCGATCGTGGTGGCGTCGAGCCCGAGCGCGCCGTCCTTCGTGTAGAGGGACTGGCCGCGCTGCCGTGCGAACGCGTCGAGCGAGTCGTGGGTCATGCTCGTGGCGATGCCGTAGGTGCCTTTGGGGCTCTTGGCGGTGAGCTCGGCGCCGATCCGCGCATAGTCGTCCCACGTCCACGTCGAATCGTCCGGAAGCGGGATCCCCGCCGCCGCGAAGACGGCCGGGTTGGCGACGACGCCGAGCGCGTTGGCCCCCGTCGAGACGCCGTACTGCTTGCCCTTCACCTGGCCGTTCTGGAGCTCCGAGGGGTTCAGGTGGCTCAGGTCGAGCTGGGAGCCGATCGTGCCGAGATCCAGGAGCGCGCCCCGGTTCGCGTATTCGGCCGGGTAAGCGCCGCCGAGCGTGAAGACGTCCGGGGCATCCTTCGCGGCGACGCTCGTCGCGAGCTTGTCGAAGTAGCCCTTGAAGTCGCTCGGTTCGCCCTGCACCACGATGTCGGGGTTGGCCGCCTCGAACGCGGCGATGGCCTTGCTGGTGGCCTCGGCGCGCTTGGTGTCGCCCCACCACGCGAAGCGCAGGTGGGTCTTGCCATCCCCCGAGGCCGAGGATCCGGTGCCGCATGCCGTTGCAGTCGAGGCGAGGACGAGGGTGAGGGCCACGCCGAGGGCAGCGCGGAGGGTGGTTCTTGTGTACATCGTTGTACTCCGGGTTCGGATCGCAGGGGGAGTTGGCAGGGGCGCGGGGAAACCGATTTCTTGGGCTGAAACGTACCAACCCAAATCGAGGGCGTCAATGGCCCCTGAAGTTCGAGACACCCCTTGGCATGCGCTTTCCCACCAACCCTTGGCAGCGTGCGTTGCGTGGAGTACGGTGGTGAGAAACCGGTTACTCAGCCCATTCTGAGGACACTCACCGAGGAGAAGACCGCCCCATGGCTGCCCCCGAAACCCCCGCGTCCGCCGCCTCCGCGACGGCTCCCGCGCCCGCCCGGCCCCGCAAGTACGCCCTCGCCGGAACCGGCTCGCGCGCGGAGATGTATGTCGACGCCCTCTTAGGCCCGCACTCCGACCTGGGCTCCGTGGTCGCGTTCGTCGACACGAACGAGCACCGCATGCAGTACCACGACGCCCGCATCGCGGCCCGAGGCGCCGACTGGCAGCCAACGCGCCACTACGGCCCGGAGCGCCTCGGCGAGATGTTCGACGCCGAACGTCCCGACGCGCTCATCGTCACCACCCCGGACTTCACCCACGCGCGCTATGTGACGGCGGCTCTGGATCGCGGCGTCGACGTCATCTGCGAGAAGCCGATGACGACGACGGTGCAGGGCATCGCGGACATCGTCCGGTCTGCGCGCAACGCCGCGGAGACGTCCGGTGCCAAGCTCGTCGTGACGTTCAACTACCGCTACTCGCCGCGCAACTCGGTGATCAAGGACATCATCCAGTCCGGCAAGATCGGCAAGGTCACCTCGGTCCATTTCGAGTGGTGCCTCGACACCGTCCACGGCGCGGACTACTTCCGCCGCTGGCACCGCAACAAGGCCAACTCGGGCGGCCTGCTCGTACACAAGGCCACGCACCACTTCGACCTCGTGAACTGGTGGCTCGGCGACGTCCCCGAGACCGTCTACGCTCAGGGCGGCCTGCGTTTCTACGGCGCACGCAACGCCGCCGAGCGGGGCCTCGGCGAGCGCCCCGAGCTGAGCCGAGACAACCCGGACCGGGACGACCCGTTCAACCTCGACCTCAGCGCCGATCCGAAGCTGCGCGGCCTCTACCTCGAGGGCGAGGCGGACGACGGCTATCACCGCGACCAGGACGTCTTCGCCGAGGGCATCGACATCGAGGACAACCTGAGCCTCGTCGTCGGCTACCGCGGCGGCGCGTCGATGGCGTACACGCTCGTGGCGCACTCCCCGTGGGAGGGCTACCGCGTGGCGTTCAACGGCACCGAGGGCCGCGTCGAGATCGAGGTCGTGGAGCGCGGCTCGGTGGCCCCGGACAAGCACACGCTCGACCCGTCCGTGGCCGAGGATCCCGAGCACCCGGGCGCCCACGCGCGGCCGGCCGGACAGCGCGTCCTTCTCCAGCGACTCTGGGAGCCCGCGCGAGAGATCCCGATCCCCGAGGGCGAGGGCGGTCACGGCGGCGGCGACGCGATGCTGCTCTCCGACGTCTTCCGCGGACCCGGCAACGACCCGCTGCACCATCAGGCCGGCTACATCGACGGCATCCGCAGCGTCCTCGTGGGCGTCGGCGCGAACGAATCGCTCCGCACTGGCCAGGCCGTGCGGCTCGCCGACTTCGGCGTCCCGCTCGACGACGACGCCCCGCTCACCTACGCCACTGAGCCCAGCGACGACGCCCCGCTCACCCCGGCGCAAGGCATCAGCGAGCAGACCGCGGCGGAGGCCCGCGCATGAGGATCGCCGTCACCGGAGGCTCTGGGCGTCTCGGCGTGAGCGTCGTCAACCACCTCGCGTCCCGCGGCCACGAGGTCCACTCGCTCGACCGCGCGGCCTCGCCCCACGTGGACGACGCCGTGCAGCAGCACACCCTCGACCTCACCGACGCGGCCACTGCGAAAGAGGCCCTCGGCGCGATCCGGCCCGAGGGGGTCGTACACCTCGCGGCGATCGCGGTGCCGTTCAGCGCACCCGAGGACGTCATCCTCCGCACGAACGTCCAGTTGTGCTTCTCCGTCCTGAGCGCCGCCGTCGACGCCGGCGCGAGCCGCGTGCTCGTCGCGTCGAGCCCCACGGTGCTCGGCTACGGGACGCCGCAGGGCTGGTCTCCGCGGTACCTCCCGATCGACGAGGACCACCCGATCGCGCCGTGGAACGCGTACGCGCTCTCCAAGGCAACGCTTGAGGCCACGGTTCGGATGTTCGTCGCCCAGCTCGGCGACGCGGTCCGCTTCGGCGCGTTCCGCCCGTGCTTCGTCATCTCCCCCGAGGAGTGGCGCGGCGCCCCGACCCAGCAGGGCCACACGGTCGCCGAGCGGCTCGCGCGGCCCGAGCTCGCCGCGGTGTCGCTGTTCAACTACGTCGACGCGCGGGACGCCGCGAGCTTCGCCGAACGCTGGCTCGAGGCGGCGGACCAGATTCCGAACGGCGAGGTGTTCTTCGTGGGTGCCGACGACGCGATGGCCCGCGAGCCGCTCTCCGAGCTCGTCCCGCGGTTCTTCCCCGGCACCGAAGGCATCGCGGCCGAACTCACCGGAACCCACGCCGCGTTCACGTCCGCGAAGGCGCTCCGCCTGCTCGGCTGGCGCCCGCAGCGCTCGTGGCGCACCGAACTCCAGGGCGAGCCGCTCGCGGCCACGTCGGTCCACCTGAGCTGAGCTCCACCGAACCCACCCCACCCGCCCGAACCCACCCCACCCGCCCGAACCCACCCCACCCGCCCGAGCCCCCGCCACCCATAGGAGCCCCATGAACTTCGACGGCATCCTCTTCTTCCCCGTCACGCCCTTCGACGCCGAAGGCCGCGTGGACCCCGGACTCGCCCGTGAGCACGTCGCGTCGCGCCTCCCATACGGCCCCGGCGGGGTCTTCGCGGCCTGCGGGACCGGCGAATACCATGCGCTGACCGCCCAGGAGGCGGGCGTCGTCGTCCGTTC
>NZ_JBKZWT010000137.1:0-9028 GCF_047759905.1 Sinomonas sp. G460-2
CGAGGCGGGCGTGCTCGCGTCGCGTGGGCCGCTCGAGCGGATCACGGCATGGGGCGCCGTGCTCGCGGACGGCACCGAACTCGAGCTCGACGCGATCCTCTGGGCCACCGGCTTTCGAGCGTCGCTCGGGCACCTCGCGCCGCTCCATCTGCGCGAACCCGGCGGCGGGGTGCTCATGGCCGACGACGGCGTGAGCGTAGTTCGTGAGCCGCGCCTCTTCCTCGTGGGCTACGGAGCGTCCGCCTCGACCATCGGGGCCACGCGCGCGGGGCGAGCCGCGGCCGTCGCGGCCATGCGCGCCCTCCCCGCGGAGGTGAGCGGGGCGCGGAGCGCTTAGCCTAGACGGGTGGTACGCAACTCCTTCATTGTGACGCTCTCCTGCCCGGACCGACCCGGGATCGTGCACGCCGTCTCCGGCGCCCTTCTTGACGCCGGGTGCAACATCGCCGAGTCGCGCCAGTACGAGAGCCCCGAAACAGGGACGTTCTTCATGCGTGTGACCGTGGAGACGTCCGCGTCGCGGGCCGAGCTCGAGGCCTCGCTCGCGCCCGTCTCCCAGGCCTTCGATATGAAACTCGGCCTCTACACGAACGGCGAACCGGTCCGGACCCTCATCATGTGCTCGAAGGACGGCCGCACCCTCAACGACCTCCTGTTCCAGCAGCGCACCGGAACGCTGCCCATCGAGGTGCCCGTGATCGTCTCGAACCACACCGAGCTCGCGCCCATGGCCGAGTTCTACGGGGTTCCGTTCGTGCACCTCCCGGTCACGAGGGCCACGAAGGAGGAGGCCGAGGCGAAGCTGCTCGCGCTCGTCGAAGAGCACGGGATCGAGCTCGTGGTGCTGGCCCGGTACATGCAGATCCTCTCCGACGATCTCTGCCGATCGCTCGAGGGCAGAGCGATCAACATCCACCACTCGTTCCTGCCCTCGTTCAAGGGCGCCAAGCCGTACCACCAGGCGCACGCGCGCGGGGTCAAGATCATCGGCGCGACGGCCCATTACGTCACAGCCGATCTCGACGAGGGGCCCATCATCGAGCAGGAGGTCATCCGGGTGGACCACTCGAAGACCCCCGAGCAGTTTGTGCAGCTGGGCCGAGACGTCGAGGGCCGGACCCTGTGCCGCGCGGTCCAGTGGCACGCCGAGCACCGCGTCCTGCTCGACGGGACGCGGACGGTGGTCTTCGGCTGACGCCGCAACTTCAGAGGGCGGCGACCGCCTTGCGGTGAGCGCGGGCGAGGTCCACGTAATGGGACGCGTTCCGGTGCACGCCCTTGACCTCGTCGTCGGTCAGCTCGCGGCGCACCTTCGCGGGAACGCCGGCCACGAGCGAGCGCGGCGGCACGACCGTGCCTTCGAGCACGACGGCGCCCGCCGCCACGAGCGAGCCCGAGCCGATGACGGCGCCGTTCATGATGGTCGCGCTCATGCCCACGAGCACGTTGTCCTCGACAGTGCAGCCGTGGACCACCGCGTTGTGTCCGATCGACACGCCCGCTCCGACGGTGCATGGGAACCCCTCGTCGGCGTGGAGCACCACGTTGTCCTGCAGATTCGTGCCGGCGCCGACCGTGATCGTAGCGGTGTCGGCGCGCACAGACACGCCGTAGAAGGCGCTCGACCTCTCCGCCAGATGGGCATCGCCGATGATGCTCGCCGTGGGCGCAACGAACGCACTCGGGTGGATGTCGGGGCTCTTTCCGCCAAAGTCGATGACTGGTGCCATGCGCCCAGACTAGTGCCCCGCCCAGCCCGGAATACATGTACACGCAATGCACAATAATGCGGCTGGTTGTGTTCACTTCTTGACGCCAAGGCGTGTCCATGATCATGCTGTGTCGCATGGTCTCCACGCTGCGCTCGCCGACGGGCTCACCCGACAATCCAGGCTCGCAGTCTGCGCTCCGACGCCAGAACGAGCAGCGCATCGTGGAGGCGCTCATGGCGGGTCCCGCCACCCAGGCCGAACTCTCCCGCACCACGGGACTCTCCACCGCCACGGTGTCCAACATCGTCAAGGTCCTGCACGAGGCATCGATCGTCGCGACCGAGCCGACCACCAGCTCGGGCCGCCGCGCCCTGAGCGTGCGGCTCAACAGCAACAGCGCCGTCGCCGTGGGCATCGACTTCGGGCGGCGCCACCTGAGGGTTGTCGTGTCCAACCTCGCGTACGACATCCTCGCCGAGGACACCGTCTCTCTCCCCCTCGGGCACGAGGCCGACGTCGGGATCGCGGCCGCCGTCGACGTCCTCGATTCGCTGCTCGAGGACGCGGGCATCGACCGGCGTGACATCGTCGGGGTCGGCGCCGGAATCCCCGGTCCGATCGATCACCGCACGGGCTCGGTGGCGCAAGGGGCGATCCTTCCCGAATGGGTCGGCTTCAACCTCCTGACCCACCTCGAAGAGGCGCTGGAACTCCCCGTATTCGTTGACAACGACGCGAATCTCGGTGCGCTGAGCGAGGTCACGTGGGGGCCGCACAGCGGCGTCTCGAACCTCATCTTCGTCAAGATCGGTTCGGGCATCGGCGCGGGCCTCATCATCAACGGCCAGCCGTTCTACGGGCACGTCGGAGTGACCGGCGAGATCGGCCACGCGACGATCGTCGAGCACGGCCAGATATGCCGCTGCGGCAACCGCGGGTGCCTCGAGACGCTCGCCTCGACCACCACGATGATCGACCTCCTGAGCCGGGGCGGGCGCGAGCGCGTGACGCCGGACGACATCGTCCGGATGGCGCTCGCCCGCGACACCGCGACACTCAGGGTCATCGACGACGCCGGGCTCGCCGTCGGCCGCGCGCTCGGCAACGTCGCCAACCTCATCAACCCCGAGGTGATCGTGCTCGGCGGCCCCCTCACCGAGGTGGGCGATCTGCTCCTGGACCCCGTGCGGAGGGGTCTTGTGCGGCACGCCGTGCCCCTTATCGGCCAGACGACAACCGTGACGATGTCTGCGCTCGGTGTCCGAGCCGAGGTGCTCGGGGCAGCCGCGCTCGTCTTCCAGCATGCGGATATTTCTCACCACCCGTGAGCGCGCAATCACAACGATTGCGTTAAAGCCTTGACGACAATGGCTTCGTGACTGTTTACTCGTCAGGCAGAGACGGCCCCGCCCCAGCGGAGGGCCGGACAACGAGGTTCGACCAGGAGGCGAAGGGCATATGGCAGACCAACCTGTGATCCTGCAGATGCAATCCATCACCAAGGAATTCCCGGGAGTCAAAGCGCTCTCGGACGTGAGCCTCAGCGTCAAAGCCGGGGAAATCCACGCGATCTGCGGCGAAAACGGCGCTGGCAAGTCGACGCTCATGAAGGTGCTCTCAGGCGTCTACCCCTACGGCACGTACTCCGGCGACATCCTCTACCAGGGCTCGGTCCAGGAGTTCAAGGACATTCGCGCGAGCGAGCACGCGGGCATCGTGATCATCCACCAGGAACTCGCGCTCATCCCCGAGCTGTCGATCATGGAGAACATCTTCCTCGGCAACGAGCCCGCGAAGCGCGGTGTCATCGATTGGAAGGAGGCCCGGCGTCGGTCGATCGACCTCATGGCGCGCGTGGGCCTCTCCGAGGACCCCGACACCCCGATCAAGGACATCGGCGTCGGCAAGCAGCAGCTCGTCGAGATCGCGAAGGCGCTCAACAAGTCGGTCCGTCTGCTCATCCTCGACGAGCCGACCGCGGCGCTCAACGAAACCGACTCCCAGCATCTCCTGGACCTCATCCTCGGGCTCAAGGGCCGCGGGATCACGTCGATCATCATTTCCCACAAGCTCAACGAGATCGAGCAGATCGCGGATTCGATCACGATCATCCGGGACGGCAAGTCGATCGAGACGCTCGATGTCAAGGCCGACGGCGTCGACGAGGACCGGATCATCAAGGGCATGGTCGGCCGCACCCTCGAGTCCCGCTTCCCCGACCACACGCCGAAGATCGGCGAGGTGCTCTTCGAGGCGCGGAACTGGACCGTGCAGCACCCCTCGGTCGCCGATCGCCTTGTCTGCAAGCGGTCGAACTTCTTCGTCCGCAAGGGCGAGATCGTGGGTTTCGCGGGCCTCATGGGCGCGGGCCGCACGGAACTCGCGCGCTCGATCTTCGGCCACTCGTACGGCAAGTTCCTCGAGGGCCAGACGTTCATGCACGGACGCGAGGTCAAGATGCACACCGTCCCCCAGGCGATCGACGCGGGCCTCGGCTACGTGACCGAGGACCGCAAGACGCTCGGCCTGAACCTCCTCGACGACATCAAGTCGACCACGGTCTCGGCCGCGCTCAAGAAGGTCACGAAGGGCCTCGTGGTCGACATGAACCGCGAGTACCAGGTCGCGGAGGAGTACCGGCGCTCGCTGCGCACCAAGGCGCCCACCGTCGACGAGGGCGTTTCGAAGCTCTCCGGCGGCAACCAGCAGAAGGTCGTGCTGGCCAAGTGGATGTTCACCGACCCCGAACTCCTGATCCTGGACGAGCCGACGCGCGGCATCGACGTCGGTGCGAAGTACGAGATCTACGGCATCATCCAGCGCCTGGCCAGCCAGGGCAAGGGCGTGATCGTGATCTCCTCCGAGCTCCCGGAGCTCCTGGGCCTCTCTGACCGGATCTACACGATCTTCGAGGGAGCGATCACGGGCGTCCTCGACAAGGAGGAAGCCACCCAGGAAAACCTCATGAAGCTCATGACCCAAGCCCGCAAGAACGCCGCGGCCTGAAACCGCCGAGAGAGCCAAGGAATCGCCATGGATGCCCTCAAGAAGCTATTCGGCGGAAACACCCGCCAGTTCGGCATGATCTTCGCCCTCGTGGCGCTCATCATCCTGTTCCAGATCCTCACCGGGGGGCTCACCCTCACCCCGGACAACGTCATCAACCTGTTCAACGGCAACTCCTACATCCTGATCCTCGCCATCGGCATGGTCCTCGTGATCATCGCGGGCCACATCGACCTCTCGGTCGGCTCGGTCGCCGCCTCGGTCGGCATCATCGTCGCGATCACGATGCGCGACTGGCACCTGCCGTCAGGGGTCGGGATCCTGCTTGGCCTCATCATCGGGGCCGTCATCGGCGCGTGGCAGGGCTTCTGGGTCGCGTACGTCGGCATCCCCGCGTTCATCGTCACGCTCGCCGGCATGCTCCTCTTCCGCGGCCTCAACCAGTTCATCGGCCAGTCGAACACCGTCCCGGTCCCGAAGGACTTCACGTACATCGGCGCCGGCTACCTCCCGGAGATCGGCCCCAACACGGGCTACAACAACCTCACGCTCCTGCTCGGCCTCATCGGCGCCGCCGCCGTCGTGTTCTTCCAGCTCAGGGCGCGCCGCGAGGCGAAGGCCCTCGGCGCCGAGGTCCCGGACCAGTGGGTCACCGTCACGCGGCTCGTCCTCATCGTCGCCGCGATCCTGTACGCGACGTACCTCTTCGCGACGGGGCGCCCGGGCACGTCCTTCCCTATCCCGGGCCTCATCCTCGGCGTGCTCGTGCTCATCTACGGCTTCGTGTCGTCGAAGACGATCATCGGCCGCCACATCTACGCCGTGGGCGGCAACCGCCACGCCGCCGAGCTCTCCGGCGTCCAGTCCAAGAAGGTCAACTTCATGGTCATGATGAACATGTCGATCCTCGCGGCGCTCGCGGGCATGGTCTTCGTGGGCCGCTCGACCGCCTCGGGCCCGTTCGACGGCACCGGCTGGGAGCTCGACGCGATCGCGGCCGTGTTCATCGGTGGCGCGGCCGTCACGGGCGGCGTCGGCACCGTCATCGGGTCGATCGTCGGTGGTCTTGTCATGGCCGTCCTCAACAACGGCCTCCAGCTCCTTGGCGTCGGCGCGGACCTCACCCAGATGATCAAGGGCATCGTGCTCCTGCTCGCCGTCGCGTTCGACGTGTACAGCAAGATCCAGGGCCGCCCGTCCCTCATCGGCCTCCTCATGCGCGGCATGGGCGGGAACGGCAACCGCGGCGTCCCCGCCCAGCCTGACGAGACGACCAAGACCTCCGAGGTCGTCGCCCGCGAATCCTGACCTGCCCTCAATCCGTCCACTGATTTCCACCACCCGGAAACCAAAAGAAAGCGAAACACCATGCGAATGATTGGAAATGCAGGAAAGGTGGCTGCCATCGCTGCCATCGCAGCGCTGGCGCTGTCTGCCTGTGGTCGCTCGGATAACACGTCCTCCGGCAGCTCGAGCGGCGGCTCCGGCGGGTTCGCGCAGAACTCGCTCATCGGCGTCGCCCTCCCGCAGAAGACCTCGGAGAACTGGGTCCTCGCCGAGGGCCTGTTCAACGACGGCCTCAAGAGCGCGGGCTTCAAGGCGGATGTCGAATTCGCGAACGGCGGCGTCTCCGATCAGCAGAACCAGATCTCGTCCATGGTCACCAAGGGCGCCAAGGTCATCATCGTCGGCGCCATCGACGGCTCCCAGCTCGGCACCCAGCTCAAGCAGGCCAAAGACGCCGGCGCGACCGTCATCGCGTACGACCGCCTCCTCAAGAACACCGACGCGGTGGACTACTACGTCGCGTACGACAACTTCAAGGTCGGCCAGCTCCAGGGCCAGGCGCTGCTGGACGGCATGAAGGCCAAGAAGCCGACCGGCCCGTACAACATCGAGCTCTTCGCCGGTTCCCCCGACGACGCGAACGCGAAGGTCTTCTTCGACGGCGCGATGGACGTCCTCAAGCCGAAGATCGACGACGGCACGCTCAAGGTCGTCTCGGGCCAGAAGGGGTTCGACCAGGCCGTGACCCAGGGCTGGAAGGCTGAGAACGCCCAGAAGCGCATGGACACGCTCCTCGCGGCCAGCTACAACAGCACGACGCTGGACGGCGTCCTCTCGCCGAACGACACGCTCGCTCGCGCGATCATCACGTCCGTCAAGGGCGCCGGCAAGCCGGTCCCGGTCGTGACGGGCCAGGACTCCGAGGTCGAGTCCGTCAAGTCGATCATGGCTGGCGAGCAGTACTCGACGATCAACAAGGACACGCGCAATCTCGTGAACAAGGCGATCGACATGGCCAAGAAGCTCCAGGCCGGGCAGAAGCCGGACGTCAACGACGACAAGTCGTACAACAACGGCACGAAGGTGGTCCCCGCGTTCCTCCTCCCGCCGGTCATCGTGACGAAGGCGAACGCCAAGGAGGCGTACGCCAACGACCCGACGCTGAGCAAGCTAACCCAGTAGTCCAGCGCGCGGTCGCCTCGGCGACCCCAGCGCACGGCGGCCGTCCCCACACCCCGGGGGCGGCCGCCGTCGTTCGTGGCCCGCTTGGGCCCGTTTATCTGGACGGCGAAACGTGTCCGAGTGGGACGCGCCGCGGTCCCAACTGATCGGGAAACATCAACCGGACAGGAGCGCGGCCATCGCGCCGGCAGCCCGCGCCCGCATGGAAGGATGGGTGTATGACCCGTCACATCCAGCACACGTGGCTCTCGCTCCAGGACACCACCGACCCGCTCGCTCCGACTGGCCAGACGGTGCGCTGGGGCGTCGTCGCGACGGGCGGAATCGCCCGGACGGTGGTGCGAGATCTCGCCATGCTGCCCGACGCCGCGCTCCAGGCCGTGAGCTCGCGCAGCGGCGAGCGTTCGGCGGACTTCGCGCGGGAGTTCGGCTTCGCGCGGCACTACGCGGACGACGGCGAGGTGCCCGGCTTCGAGAGGCTGGCCAGGGACCCGGACGTGGACGTCGTGTACGTCGCGACCCCACACGCCCAACACCACGAAGTCACGAAGGCCCTCCTGACGGCCGGCAAGCACGTCCTCGTCGAGAAGCCCTTCACGGTCAACGCGCACGAGGCACAGGAGCTCGTGGACCTCGCGAAGGCGCGTGGCGTCTTCCTCATGGAGGCCGTGTGGTCGCGGTTCCTGCCGTCGATGCAGCGCGCGTTCGAGATCGCCGAATCGGGCGAGCTCGGGACCGTCCAGTGGGTCTCCGCCGACCTCGGGTTCCCCGCGCCGAAGGACCCCACCCACCGCATCTGGGCGGTCGAGGCCGGCGGCGGCGCGCTCCTGGACCTGACAATCTACCCGCTGCTGTGGGCGCTCGGGACGCTCGGCTTCCCGGACTCCCTCACGGCGCTCGGGACCCTCAACGGCGACGGGGTCGACGAACAGAACGTGCTCGCGCTCGGCTACAGCGGCGGGCAGCTCGCAACGCTCACGTCCTCGCTCCTCGCGCACGGGCCCCGCGCGGCGACCGTAGCGGGCTCGGCGGGCGTTCTCACGACCGTGGGGAGCATCAACAACCCGAAGGAGATCGTGGTGCGCCGCGGCTGGGATCCGCCCCGCACGGAACGCTTCGAGCCCGTGGGCCGCGGCTACGTGTACGAGCTCCGCGAAGTGGTCCGCTGCGTCCAGCAGGGCGTCGCCGAGAGCCCCACGATGCCGTGGGCGCACACGCTCAACACGATGCGGCTCCTCGACGGCGTGCGCCGGCAACTCGGCATCCGGTATCCCAACGACGAACGGGTCGCTCGCTGAATCCTGTAGATTCAAGGCGCTTTTCTGCTCCCCCGCTCTAGCGCGCCCGCACCCCCGGTCCTAGGATGGGGGCGTTGCGTGCGCGGCCGATCCCTTCAACTTGGGGAGGTGGGGACATGCGGTTGGCGCTTCTGCGATTCCGCGGCCTCACTGCTCTGCGCTGTGCGGTCGGCGCAGCTGGTCTGGGAATCGGTTGGCTGCTCTTTTCTGGTGCAGCCGCGTCCGCCTCGAGCGATCTGCTCGGCGCCCCGGCCCCAGCACCCGCCGCATCGGTGGTTTCCTCGCTGACCGCACCGGTCGGGCGCGCTGTCTCCTCGGTCAGCGCATCGGCCGAGCCCGCCGCCTCAGGCGTCCTCCAGACTGTCCCCGGCGTGCAGGGCTCGGCGGGCGCGGCGGTCCAACAGACGACGACGGCGCTCGCCCACGTGGTCGAAGCCGCGCCCGCGGTCGCGGCACCCGTGCTCACCGGTCCTCTGGCGCCGCTCGCCCCCGTGGTGGACGCGACGGCCTCCGGAACGGGCCAGGCCATCCAAAGCGTTGGGG
>NZ_JBKZWT010000138.1:0-9010 GCF_047759905.1 Sinomonas sp. G460-2
GCGCCCGCTCCTGCGCCCTCGGGCTCAGGCATTCAGGGCGCGATCAACACGGCGATGTCCAAAGTAGGCCCGCCCAACTACTACGCGTGGGGCGGCACGGGACCGACGGGCTTCGACTGCTCCGGCCTGGTCTGGTACTCATTCAGCGCGGCCGGCATCTGGGTGCCCCGCACGGCGACGGAGCAGTACAACTCCGCGCCGACCAAGGTCCCGCTCGCGAACGCGCGCCCCGGCGACCTCGTGGTGTTCGGCACGGCCGGGAACTTCTACCACATCGGCATCTACATCGGGAACGGGAAGATCGTCAACGCGCTCAACCCGTCGGACGGGATCACGGTGACGCCGCTCGCGTGGATGTCCGGCGTGTGGCCCATGGTCGCCCGGTACTAGCCCGGCACCTGAACGGTCACGTCTGCAGCATCGGCCCGAAGCTCGGACGGTCCGCGAGCCGATCGTCGTGGTGATCAGGCACCACCATGACGGGCCCCTTCGCGTGATGCAGAACGCCGTCGGTCGTCGAACCGAGCAGCATCCCCGCGAAGCCGCCGTATCCACGCGTGCCGAGCACGAGCAGGTCGACACCGCGGCTCACATCGACGAGCACGTCCACGGGCGCGCCATCGACGAGGCTCGTCTGGACCTCGAGGTCCGGGAAGTGGCTCTGGAGCCAGGCCGTCCCGGCCTTGAGCTGGGCCTGGATGTCCTTGAACAGCTGCTCGCGATCCACGGGCGCCGGCACCCACGCGAGGCTGCCGCTGAACTGCGGAACGGCGCAGATCACGCGCAACGGGACGCCGAGCAGCATCGCTTCCTCGGCGGCCACGAGCACCGCGACGCGCGCCTGCTCGGAGCCGTCGACGCCGACCGCGACGATATGCTCGACCGCCTTGGGGGCCTCCCTGGCCTCCTCGGCGCGCACCCGCTTGTCGTCGACGGACTCGCCGAGCCGCTGGGCGAACCGCAGCGGCACGGTCACGGTGGCGCACTTCGCGTGGGCCGGGAGGGCGCTGCTCACTGAACCGAGGAGCCGCCCCACGAAGCCGCCGCGGCCGCGCGAGCCGAACACGAGGAGCTCGGCGGTCTCGGAGAACTGCAGGAGCACGCCCGCAGCGTCCCCACTCTCAACCGAAGACGTCACGTCGAGGCCGTCGAACCGCTCGATCGAGTCGAGCGCCTCGCGCAGCACGGCCTTGGCGCCGTCCTGGATCACGGTGTCATCGATCGTCGAGTAGCCGCCGTCGAGCCCCGACGCGGCGAAGATCGGCACGCTGTACGCGGTGACGACGTGGAGCGGGCTTCTGCGCCGCTGGGCCTCCCGCGCGGCCCAGATGAGGGCGCACCTGCCGTGGTCCGAGCCGTCAACGCCGACGACGATGCCAGTCGGCAGCGGTGCGTCCTCGCCCTCACCCCGGCCGGACTCGCGCTCGGTCTGGTCTGCCATCTGAGTTCCTCCTCCTGGCGGTGGGAGCCTCACGGACCCCTTAAATGACAATGGTGGTCGGTTTACGGAGCGGGTCAAGTTCCGACGACGGCGGGCCGCACAACCGCCGAACGGGGCGCCGCGAGGGCACCCCCGGGACTCCTCTGCGCGGCGGATCATACCTTGTGAGAGGGGCCTACCGGTCATTGCCGAATGGGGGTAGTGTTCCCAGAAGTGCCGCCTACCGGGGGGTGGAGAACGCACTCACCCACACCATCCGCCGACCGGAGGAGAGTCGACCACGTGTCCACGCCGCCGCTGACCACTTCGGAGTCCACGACGGCCGTGGTGATCGGTACCGGCCTCTCGGGCCTCGCTGTCGCGGGCGAGCTGAGCCGGCACGGGGTGTCCACGGTGACGGTTGAGGGGCTCGAATCGGGGGCGCCCGCCACGGCCACAACGGCCCTCCGGGTCACGGATCTTGCCTCGGCGGAATCGGTCGAATACCTCGAGGTCATACGGCACCTTCGCAAGCACGCCGCGAGCCACAGCCTCGACGTCCGCGCGACCGTCCGCGCACAGCATCTCGCCCTCGTAGAGCAGCCCCACCCCGGTTCGCGGCTGCGCTGGGCCGTCCGGACGGAATCCGGCGTGATCTTCGCCGACGCGGTGGTCCTGACCCGCTGCGCGCACAACCAGCTGCGCCGCTTCCTCGCGGACCTCGGCTTCTCCCTCGGCGAGAAGCTCATGGAGGAGCTCGCGAGCATCGGGCTCTACCTCATCGGCGTCGCAGAGCTCTCGTCGCCGTCCACGCGCGAATTGCTGTGGCAGGCCAAGAACGTCGGCAGGGCCGTCGCGGAGGCCACAGGCGCCCCGCGCGCCGGCCATGGCACCCACGATGCGGTGCGCCCGCCGACCGGGCAGTTTGCGTCGCCGCTCCAGCCCGCGTAAGCCCCGACCCGCCTCACCACCGCGGGCGGCAGGGCGGGGCGCTTAGGCGCGGTCGCCGTCGTCGTCTGTTTCTTCCGCGCCTGAGCCGCGGTCGCGGCGCGCCAGAACCGCCCACGCGATGAGCAGCGCGACGCCCAAGACCCCGAACACGACGAAGGCCCACGGGAACGGCTCGCCCGGCGCCGCCGGCACCGCGGACGGGGTCTGGACGGTCCCCGGCGCGGACGTCTGAATGCCCGGGAGCGGGACGGGCGAGGCCGCGGCAACCGTAGGCCCTCCGAGGACGACGACGGCGAGCGCCACCGCTACCACGGCACCCCGCGCGAGCCTCAAGCTGGTCCCCTTCCCGGGAGTCTTCGGTCACAGCCGGACGTGATCAGCGCGATCATGGTTGCCTCCGGCACTACCATAGGCACGATATCCTGCGCCTACCCCGAGGGGATTCCCATGTCGACCACGACCGTGTCGACCAAAGCGTTCGACCGCTACTTCAAGATCACCGAGCGAGGCTCCAACATCGCGCGAGAGATCCGCGGCGGGCTGGCCACGTTCTTCGCCATGGGCTACATCGTGGTCCTCAACCCGCTCATCCTCTCCGGCGCGGACTCGGCCGGCAACACGCTCGGGATCCCGCGCGTCGCCGCCGCGACCGCGCTCGTGGCCGGCGTCCTCACGATCCTCATGGGCGTGTGGGCCAAGCATCCGTTTGCGCTCGCGACCGGGCTCGGCGTCAACGCGTTCGTCGCGGTGACCATTGCGACCCACCCCGGGGTGACGTGGCCGGACATGATGGGCCTCGTCCTCGTAGCGGGCGTCGTCATGTTCGTGCTCGTCCTCACGGGCTTCCGGACCGCGGTCTTCAAGGCCGTGCCTGAGGGGCTCAAGACGGCGATCGTCGTGGGCATCGGCGTGTTCATCACGCTCATCGGCCTCGTGGAGGCTGGCTTCGTGCGCCGCATCCCGGACTCGGCCGGCACGACCGTCCCGCTGGGCCTCGGCATCGACGGCCGGCTCATCGGCTGGCCGACACTCGTGTTCGTGGTGGGCCTCGTCCTGACGATCGCGCTCATGGTCCGCCGCGTGCGCGGCGCGATCCTCATCGGGATCATCGGCGCGACGATCCTCGCGAACGTCCTCGAGCTCGTGTTCCACATCGGGCCGTCGGTCGCGCCGGGCCAGAAGCCGAACCCCGCCGGATGGTCCCTCGTGGTGCCCGGCCTCGGCAATGTCCAGCCGATCGACCTGAGCCTCCTCGGCAAGGCCAACCCCGTCGGCGCGTTCAGCCACCTCGGGGTGCTCGCGGCGCTGCTCATGGCCTTCGTGATCCTGCTGAGCATCTTCTTCGACGCGATGGGCACGATGGTCGGTCTGGCCCGGGAGGCCGGGAACATCGACGAGAAGGGCAACATCCCGAACGTCGACCGCGTGCTGCTCGTCGACGCGTTCGGCGCGATCGCGGGCGGCGGCTCGTCGATCTCCTCGAATCAGATCTTCGTCGAGTCGGGCGCGGGGATCGGCGAGGGCGCCCGGACCGGACTCGCCTCCGTGGTCACGGGCATCATGCTCCTGCTCGCCATGTTCCTCACGCCCCTCATCAACCTCGTGCCGTTCGAGGCCGTGGCGCCCGCGCTCGTGGTGGTCGGCTTCCTCATGTTCCAACAGGTCGCGAAGATCGACTGGAAGGACGTCGGAATCGCGATCCCCGCGTTCCTCACGATCGTGCTCATGCCGTTCACGTACTCGATCGCGAACGGCCTCGGCGCGGGCTTCGTGAGCTACGTGATCGTGCGGACGTTCCAGGGCCGGGCCAAGGAAATCCACCCGCTCATGTGGGCCGTCGCGGCGGCGTTCCTCCTCTTCTTCGCCCTCGGGCCGATCGAGCAGGCGCTCGGGCTCTAACCGACCCGCTGTTCGGGAAGCAGATTATTAGAACATATTTATGATTCTAACCTTGTCCATCGAATTTAACTTCGATAGACTTGCTCCATGGGGGACTGGCGCAGCGAGATCGAGGATCTGCTCGGCCGCGGCATGTCCGGGCTAACACCTAGGGACATCGAAAACTTCGCGTCTCGGCTCGGACGTGGGCGTGCGGGCGAAGGCCAGTCCGGCGCCGAGGAGACCGGCCCCGGGCTGATCGACCGAATCGCCGTACTCGAGCGGCTGAAGGCCGCAGCAGCCGCCGAGCAGGTTCGAGCCGAAGCAGCGTTTGCCGAATTGTGTGCGGCTGGCGCGGATCCGCGCGCGGTGGCCCTTGAGGGAAAGACCGGGCGAAGCGCAGCGACGGTGCGGGAACGTTCCGCCGCCTCGCAGGTCGCACTCGCACGCGGCGTCTCGCCGTCGAAGGGCTCGCGGCTGCTCGCGGCGGCGAGGCGACTAGTGGAGGAGCTGCCCTACACGCTCACCGCCCTCGCTGCCGGGCGGCTCAACGAGGACCGCGCCGTCGCGGTAGCGGAGGGCGTCGAGGCACTCTCGCCAGCCGAACGCTCCCTTGCGGACGAGGACCTATGCGGGGATCCCCGCCGGCTTGAAGGCCTCGGCGATCGGGGCGTCCAAGACGCCGTGCGCGCGTGCGTCGACGCGATCGACGGCGGGGCCGCCCTCGCGCGCGTGCGTCACGCCGAGTCCCAGCGCCGCGTGACCCTCCGACGGCTGCCAGATTCCATGGCCCAGTTGACCGCCATCCTGCCCGTCGCCCAGGCGGCGGCCGTCGAGGGTGCCTTGCGGCAGGCCTCTGGCGCGGCGCGGGCTGTTGGGGATGATCGAACGTCCGGGCAGATCGCCGCAGACACGCTCGTCGAGAGGGTCACGGGGCAGGCACAGGCGGACGCCGTGCCGCTGCGCGTCGGGCTCGTCATGACCGATGCATCGCTCTTCGGTGGCGGCCGGGAGTCGGCCATACTGCAGGGGTATGGGACGATCACGGCTGCGCAGGCGCGTAACATGATCGCCGCGTCGGCCCGGGGACTCCCCGGCCAGTCGGGCGCTCGCGCGGCACCGGATGCTGTCGCCGCGGGCGGCCTCGACACGGCAGCGGACGCTTGCTCGGCGGCACGAGCGGGCGCGGCCGAGGTCGACACTCGTGCGGCGCCAGGCGTCGCGGCAGAGATGGGCACACGCGTCGCGGCAGAGATAGGTACACGCGCCGCCGCAGGTGGAGGCAGACGCCCCGCCGCAGCAGACGCAGACAGAAGCGCCGCCGCAGACGCAGACACACGCGCCGCCGCAGACGCAGACAGACGCCACGCCGCAGGCGCACGCACAAGCGCCGCCCCCGCAAACGCAGACAGACGCGCCGCCGCAGAAGTGGGCACCGGCGCAGCCGCGCTCGCTGGGGTATGGCTTCGGCGGCTGTTCCTCGATCCTTCGACGGGAGAGCTGGCGGCATTGGACTCGAAGTTGCGCCGCTTTCCGCGGGCACTCGCCGACTTCATCGAGATCCGCGATCAGAGGTGCCGGACTCCGTTCTGCGACGCGCCGATCCGGCACATCGATCATGTGGTTCCCGCGGTCGAGGGCGGGGATACCAGCGTTGAGAACGGTCAAGGGCTCTGTGAGGCATGCAACCACACCAAGGAGTCACCTGGATGGGATCAGGCCGTCGTTGGAGCCGACCCGTGCGACGGCACAGGTCCGCGCGGAGACATACTCACCGTCACCCCGACCGGCCACGAGTACTTCTCCCCGCCAGTCCACCTGCCAGGGTCGCTGCCCCTCATGAACCCTCGCCCGCTCCGAGTGGGATGACGGGTTCGCCTTCTGCCAACATGCGGGCGCTGACGCGCTGATCCAGGCCCCGCGAGCGCAGCCAGGCCCCGCGAGCGCTAACCCCGACCCCGCGAGCGCAAGCCGGGCCCCGCGAGCGCAGCCAGGCCCCGCGAGCGCAAGTCAGGCCCCGCGAGCGCTGATCCAAGCCGCGCGAAACCGCGTGTGCATCGTCTAGAGCAGGGCACTCGTCAACGGCGCGGCGCGCAGCCCACGCAGGGCCGCGACTCCGAAAACGACGGCGAGCGGGAGCGAGATCGCTGCGGCACTGAGCCACGCCCCCGTACCCTGCCAGCCCTGGACGGCGGCGTTGAGGGCTTGGAATCCCGTCGCGGCGGCTGCAAGCAGGAACGCCGAGCCCGCGAGGGCGGGCGCGAGGCCGGTCGGGAGCGGGGCCTCACGCGGCAGGAAGCGCCACACAAGGAGTAGAGCGAGCCCAAGCACGCCGAGCACCACGCGGTACTCGACGACCTCGCCCCAGTGGTGCTCGGCGGCCGCCTGCGCGCAGTCGAGCCCGGGGTAGGGCGCCTGCAGCACCGCGCAGCGGGCGGCGGTGTACGCGACGCCGGGCAGATCGCCGGACACGAAGCCCGCGCCCCAGATCCGGCCGAAGAGTTCGGAGAGGGCTCCGCTGAGTCCGACGGCAATCGCGCCGACCGCCGCGAGCCCGACGAGCGGACGCACGAACGCGCGCAACGGAAGCTGGCCGACGGCCCGGAGTGGTGTGCGCAGCGCTGGCGTCACGGTCCTGACCGGACCGAAGCGGCGGACCGCCTCGCGCTCCGCCTCCACCGGATCGAGGCCCTGCGCCAGCAGCCGGGAAGCGCACTCCCGCAGGTGAGTTTCCGTCTCCGCTAAGAGCCGCCGCGCGGCCCCCGGTTCGGCGTCCCGCGAGGCCACGAGAAGCTCGTCGAGGTAGGCGTCGATAGGCCCGTTGGGAGCTTCGGGTCCCACCGGCGCACCGGGCGCGTCCGGCCCACCCGGCGCGCTCACGACGCCGCCCCCAAGACCCCGCGGACCGCGGCCGCGAAGCCGTTCCATTCTTCCGCACGCCTCGCGAGCTCGGTCTGCCCCGCCGTGGTGAGCGAGTAGACGCGACGGCGGGCGCCGTCGTCGTCCGCCCAGCGGCTCGCGACCCTCCCGGCCGCCTCGAGCTTGTGCAGCGCGGGGTAGACCGACCCTTCCTGAAGGTCGAGCCGCGCCCCGCTGCGCTCGTGGATGCGCGCGATGAGCGCGTAGCCGTGCGCCTCGCCCGCTCCGAGCGAGGCGAGGAGCAGCAAGTCAAGCTGTCCGTTCACTCCACTTCGTCCCATACCTAGACAATCTAGGTAGTCGAGGCAGTTCTGGCAAGGGCTCGCGCTATTGGCCGCGCCGCCACGCGTCGAAGGCCTGGGCGCGGTCACGCTCCTTCATGACCTGCACCGCCCGTGCGAGCCTGTCCTCGCTGTCCGCGAGGGACGCCCCCGCGCGCTCGAACCGCTCGACGAGGCGCTCAAGACGGTCGAGATCGACCGACGGCACTTCGTTCTCAGTCATGGCCAATCCTCTCCCTCCTGCCCGGCGGGTCCCTCCTGCCTGGCGGGCGGACGATGCCCGCCGCCCTGCAGCCACTTTCGCACCGCGCGGCGGGGCGCGTCTTGGGTAGGAAGTACTCGACTTTCGCGGGGATGGGAGCGAGTACCGCCCTACGCGGCCGCGCTCCGCTTCCTCCGAAGCGGGGCCAAGGCCTCGCTCCACGCGATGACCTGCCCGAGCATGGCGTCGAGGCTGCGGACCGCGAAGTCGTCCGGGGCGAAGGTGCGGCGGTTCTCGAACTCGGTGGCGAACGGGAGGATCACTTGCGCGCGGACGTCCGCGAGCTGGAGCTCGCCCGCGATGAGCCTGAGCTGCTCGGCCGCGCGGACCCCGCCCGCCGAACCGTAGGAGACGAAGCCCACGGCCTTGTTGTTCCACTCGGAGTAGAGGTAATCGATCGCGTTCTTGAGCACGGCCGAGGTGCTGTGGTTGTACTCGGGCGTCACGAACACGAAGCCGTCGAAGGAGGCGATCCTCGCCGCCCACTGCTTGGTGTGCTCGTTCTGATACCGGCCCAACGACGGCGGGAACGGCTCGTCGAGCAGTGGCAGCGGGTGGTCCCGCAAGTCGACGAGTTCGAACTCCGCGTCGGGCCGCCGCGACGCCAGGTCCAGGACCCAGTGGGCCACCTGTTCCCCGTTCCGGTGTGGCCTGGTGCTTCCGAGGATGATGCCGATGCGCGTCATAGTTCCCCCCTCAAGGGACATGCCCAGCTTACCCACGGGGCTCCGAAGGCGTCAGAGGGCGGTGAGGCCGCCGTCCACGGTGAAGAGGCCGCCGGTGGCGTAGGCGGAGTCGTCGCTCGCGAGGTAGACCATGATGCCCTCGAGGTCCTCGGCGCGGCCCGCGCGGCCGAGCATGGTCGCGTCGACGAGCCCGGCGCGCTGCGTGGGATCCTCCGCGATGGTCCGCACGAGGGGCGTCTCGGTGTAGCCGGGCACGATCGTGTTCACGCGGATGCCCTCGGACGCGTAGTCCGCGGCGACCACGCGCGCGAGGCCGTGGACGCCGGCCTTCGAGCTCGTGTAGGCCGTGAACGTCTGGCCGCACGCGACGACGGCGGTGGGGCTTCCGGTGCAGATGATCGAGCCGCCGCGGCCGGCCATCGCGCGGACCGCGTGCTTGAGCGTGAGGAACGCGCCGCGCTGGTTGATGCGGACCGTCTTCTCCCAGACGTCGAGCTCGAGGTCGCCCACGCGGGCGTCGTGGCCGAAGAGCTGGACCCCGGCATTGGCGACGACGACGTCGAGCGGGCCTCGCGCGGTCGTCTCGGCGAAGGCGGCCTGGACGCTGGCCTCG
>NZ_JBKZWT010000139.1:0-8996 GCF_047759905.1 Sinomonas sp. G460-2
CGAGCCGCTCCGGCGGCTCCTGCCGTGGCCAGAGGCGTCGCGGCTCTCGGCGCTCGCCCCCGAGCGGCTCGAGGTGCCGAGCGGCAGCCGGGTGCGCATCGAGTACCCGCCCGTCGAGGACGGGGGAACAGACGACGGCGGGAGGCCGGTTGTCGCGGTCAAGCTCCAGGAGTGCTTCGGCTGGGCCGAGACGCCGCGTCTCGTGGACGGCCGCGTGCCCGTGCTGTTCCACCTGCTCTCGCCGGCCGGGCGGCCGCTCGCCGTCACGGACGATCTCGCGTCCTTCTGGTCGGGGCCATACGCCCAGGTCCGGGCCGAGATGCGGGGGCGATACCCCAAGCACCCGTGGCCCGAGGACCCGTGGGCCGCGGTCGCGACGGCGAAGACGAAGCGGAGGATGGGCTGAGCGGTCCCGGGTCAGGACCGTGACCTGGTCACTGATTGCGGCGGCGTCAATATTGGCGCCGGGTGGGAATCGACGGCCAAGCTCAATCCCGATTCACACCTGGATCGGGTGCCCGAGCGCAGTGAGAAAGCGCGTGATGGCGTCCTCGGCCGTGGGCACGGTGCCGAAGACCTCGCGCTGCCGCGTGGTGTCTGCCACGTAGCGTCCCGACCCGAACCACTCCGTCATGGCGTTCATATCCCGTGCCATCGGCATGACGCCGCCCAGAAGGCGCCCGGCCGCGCTGATGACGCCGCCGGGAATGGACCGGACGCCGATCGGCCGCCCGAGGAGCCGGCTTGAGATGGCTGCGATGTCCCGGAGGCTCACGGGCCGGTCCCAGCCGATGTCGATCCGCGCACCCGGGGCGACGTCGACGTCGACGGCCGCCGCGAGGAACGCGGCCACATCGGCCGTGAGCACGAAGGTCATCGGGACGCCGGACGCCCCGAACCAGGAGAGTCGTCCCTTCTCGAACGGATCGCCGCCGAACCGCGCGAGCTGATCGAGGAAGGCACCGGGGCGCAGCGCGACGAACGGCACGCCCTGCTCCTCGAGCCGATCCTCCATGAGCTTCTTGTTCCAGAAGTGGGGGACGTGGGGTGTCTGGTCGCACGTGAGGATGCTCGTGAGGACGAACCGGCGCACTCCGGCGCGGGCCGCCGCGTCGGCCAAGTTCCGGTTCCCGACGACGTCGATCTCGGCGGTGTCGCCCTTCCTGTGACGCGTGTAGCCGGCCGCGGTGGTGACGACCGCGTCGACGCCGTCGAGCGCTCGATCGAGGGAGCCGGGGTCCATGAGATCGCCCCGGACGACTTTGGCCCCTCGAGCCTCGAGCCCGGAGCCGTCCGACGCCGGTCTCACGAGCGCGCGGACGGCTTTCCCGCGGGATTGCAGCGCGCCCACCACCTGGCCCCCGAGCCATCCCGTTCCGCCGACCGCCAGTACTGGGCCTTCGCTCATGGCTCCTCCTTTACTTGAAGGATCACTCTTCGAACCGGTACCCCCGCCCGGCCTCTGTGAGGAGGTGCCGCGGATGGGCGGGGTCACTCTCAAGCTTGCGCCTCAGCTGCGCCATGTACACGCGCAGGTACTGCGTTTCTTCGCCGTACGCCGGTCCCCACACGGTCTGGAGGAGTTGCCGCTGCGTCACGAGCTTGCCGCGGTTGGCCACGAGCATCTGCAGGACGCCCCATTCGCGTGGTGTGAGGTGCACGCGCTCGCCGTCACGCGTCACGGTTGCTGCGCCGAGGTCCACGAGGAGATCGCCCGTGTCGATCACGCCGCCTGGGGAGGCGTGCGCGGAGCGGCGTTCCACGGCGCGCAGCCGCGCGAGCAGCTCGTCGAGGCCGAACGGCTTGGTCACGTAATCGTCGGCGCCGGCGTCGAGCGCCTCGACCTTGTCCGTCGAGCCGTGCCGCGCCGACAGGACGACGATCGGCATGTCCGACCAGCCGCGGATGCCACGGATCACCTCGGAGCCGTCCATGTCGGGGAGCCCGAGGTCGAGCACAAGGATGTCGGGCGGCTTCGAGGCGGCGAGGTGCAGCGCCTCGGCGCCGTTGGCCGCGACGGCCACGGCGTACCCCTCTGCCCGCAGGTTGATCTGCAACGCGCGCAGCAGTTGGGGCTCGTCGTCGACCACGAGAACGCGCTTCATGAAAGGGACTCCCTACTCTCGCGGCCCAGCGTACAGCGGCATCCGGAGGGCGGACTCCCGGGCTTGGGCTGCGTCCTGCGACGGCCCGCCCGGTCGGGGTACGATCTGTGCGAGGTCTCGACCTGGGGCGCTGGCTGAGAAGAAGAGGTTGAATGGGGTAGGCGATGCGAACTGTCCTGACACTGCGGGTGTCTCCGTGGCGTCGTGAGGCCCTTCGCACGTCGCTGTGGTTCGTACCGTCTTTGCTCCTGATCGCCATCATCGGGCTCTTCGCGGCCACCTATGCGCTCGATCTACACGTCTACGACGCTGGAATCACCCTGCCGGCGTGGATTCAGCTGGAGAGCGCGGATGGCGCCCGAACGCTGTTGTCCGGCCTTGCGGCCGGCGTCATCACGGTCCTCGGTGTGGTGTTCTCGGTGACCATCGTTGCGCTGACGCTTGCATCGCAGCAGTTCGGGCCGCGGATGCTCCGCAACTTCGTTCGCGACCTCGGCACCCAGCTCACACTCGGCGCCTTCGTCGCAACGTTCGTCTATTCGATCCTCACGCTTGGCAGTATCGGTGGCGGAAGCCGTTCTGTGACGTTCGTGCCACAGATCTCAGTCACGGTCGCGCTGGCCCTGGTCTTCGTCAACGTGTTGATGTTGATCTACTTCATCCACCACATCACCCTGCTGATCCAGCTGCCAGCGGTGATCTCCTCGATCGCGTCCACGCTGGCGACGGCCATCGACCTGCAGTTCCCGGCGCGTGGGCGGTCCCGTGCCGAGAATCTGGGCACTGGACGTACGCTCACCGAACTCCTCGCGCGCCTCGACGCCGAAGGCGCCGAGGTCGTCGCCACGACGAGCGGCTATCTCCAGTACGTCGGCCACGCGCGTCTGGTCGAGATCGTGGAACGACACGGCGCAGTCGTGCAACTGATCTATCGGCCCGGCCACTTCATCACCCGTGGTCTGCCGCTGGCGCGGGTCTGGCCACCGTCAGCGGCCGACGCTGTCCTGCCCGCGCTGGCACGGGCCCACATTACTGGACCGCACCGCACTATCGAGCAGGACGCGGTCTTCGCCATCGACCAGCTCGTCGAGATCGCGATCCGTGCCCTCTCGCCGGCGGTCAACGATACGTTCACCGCACTCACGTGCATCGACTGGCTCGCAGACGGGCTGTGCACCATTTCCGAGCGCGAACTGCCGGATGGCCTCCACCGCGACCGGGCGGGGGCGATCAGAGTCATCGAGCTGGCGCCGAGTTACGAACGCATGGTTAATCGGGCGTACGACAAGGTCCGCCAGGCCGGTGTCGGCATGACGGCCGTGTCCATGCGACTCCTCGAAGGTCTCGCTCGGGTCGTGGCTTACGCACAGGACGACACACAGCGCGCCATCCTGTATCGACAGGCCGACATGATCATGCGCGGCTGCGACTCCACCATCGCCGACCCAGAAGACCTCGAAGCCATACGCGGCCGCTATCGCGACGCGCGTGACGGCCGGAGCGCAAAGCCTTATCCGGCTCCGCCGGCGTGAAGAAATGGCTCGGCACTCTCGACCTTCACGCTATCCCTCGAGGGTCTAACCGACGTGGACCCAGGGCCGCTGGGTGACGTCGGGAACGGCTTGCCGGAGTACCTCCCGGGTGACGGGGGCGATTTCCCCTTCGCCGAAGAACACGAAACGCATCAGGTTCAGCACCGGATTGCCCTCGGTCCAGCGGAAGTAGACGTGCGGCATCGTTCCGGTTGTGTCACGGATGTGCAGGAGGACCGAGGCGATCGTGTTGGGGACCACGGGGCCGTGAACTTCGAGGACTCGGTAGCCGTGGCGGGTGATCCCCTTCACGTCGAGGGCGGTTTCGAAGTCCGACGAGTCATCGATGACGACCTCGAGGAAGATGACGTCTTCGTCCGGCGCAAGGTGGCTCGCTTCGCTCACGGACTGGAGCTTGTCGAGGTAGGCCGCCCCCGTGATCTCCTGTGGCTCGTGCGCGACGACGTGGATAGGCCCCGCATCGGCCTCGGAGATGAACTCGAGCGCCTTCTCATCAAGCTGAATGCTGGTCGCGTGCAGTTCGAAGGACCGTTTGGCCCGAGAGACGAGCGAGATGACGATGATGGCCGCTATGAAGATGGCCGCAATCTGGAGGCCCTCCGGACGTTCGACCATGTTCGTGAGCGTCGTATAGATAAAGACCGCGGCGATGATCCCGAAGCCGACCGTGAGCCCGCGCTGGCCCTGTCGCCGAGCCGAGAGCGTGACAGCCACTGCGGCCGAGGTCATCAGGACCAGGACACCGGTCGCATAGGCGCCGCTCTGGGCATCGACACTCGCTGCGAAGATGAGGGTGACAAGGAACCCGACACCGGTGAACACGAGCACAAGCGGCCGCGTCGCCTTCGTCCACTGGGGGGCCATGCCGTAGCGCGGCAGGTAGCGGGGCACGAGGTTCAGCAGGCCTGCCATGGCCGAGGCACCCGCGAACCAGAGGATGGCGATCGTGCTCAGGTCGTAGGCGCTGCCGAAAACAACGCCCAAGTACTCGTGGGCCTGGAGAGCGAGTGCGCGCCCGTCGGCCGGGCCGCCCGGCTGGAAGTCCTGCTCGGGGACGAGCACCACAGTGGTGAAGCTCGTCGTGACGAGGAAAGTGCTCATGATGACGGCGGCGGCCGTCAGCAACCGCTTCGTGCCCCTGATACGGCCAGCGGGGTCCTCCTCCGTGTCGCTCGAATCGCCGCGGATCTGCGGCATGACGGCCACGCCGGTCTCGAAACCCGACATGCCGAGGGCGAGCTTGGGAAAGACCAAGAAGGCAACGGCGAACATGAGGATCGGATTTCCCTGCGATGTGAGCATCGCCTGCCACCAGTCGTTCACCTGGATCGGGTGGGCAAACGCCTCGGCGAGGGTGGCGACGACGAGGACTGCGTTGAGAGCCAGGTAGATTCCGACCAACACGACGGCAACGCCGATCGCCTCCCTGAACCCGCGCAGGAACACGGCGCCCAGTAGGGCGAGCAGGAACAGGGTGACGGCGAGGTTCTGACCCTGGAGCCAGCCGGGCAAGAGCGGGTTCGCGATCAAATGCGCTGCGGCGTCTGCTGCGGACAGGGTCATGGTGATCACGAAGTCCGTGGCGGCGAAGCCGATCAGGGCAAGCACGAAGAACTTGCCGCCCCAGCGCGGAAGCAGGCGTTCGAGCATCGCAATCGAACCCGAGCCGCTGTGGCTCTCGACCGAAACCCTCCGGTATACGGGGAGCGCGCCGAGCAACATCACGGCCACCAGCAAGACGGTGGCCAGTGGCGAGAGCGCACCGGCCGCGACGACGGCGATCGCCGGCGCGTAGCCGAGCGACGAGAACAGATCCACGCCAGTCAGGCACATCACCCTCCACCAGGAGTGCTTCTTCTCGTCGCCACGCGGTACGGCGTGGGGGCCCTGATGGAGTGCCTGGGTCTGACGCAGGTCGTGCAGGAGCCAGGCCCTGAAGGAACCAGTGGTTGTGTTCTTCCCCGACGCCGGGTGCGCGGGTGGCTGGCTCAAGGCTGTCATCAGAGACCTTCCGGATGTCGTCATCCTGATATTCCCAGTCGAGGCGACAGTAGCACCGGCGCGGACGGTGCTTGCGCAAAGATCTTGCAAGGAATGAGGCATAGGGCGCTAGGAAAGAATCAAGACCCCCTTACGTGCACAAACCCGGCGTTTGACTGATTCCACAGGCCGCAGGGAGCGGCCGTGGAAGGGGTATGTCATGGCCGATGTGGCCGTCGTGGCGATCTTTCTTGTGCTCGCGGGCCTCGTGATGTGGTGCACGTCCGCCCTCGCGAAGCTGGTGGACGGGAAGTGAGCGCCGCCGTTCTCGCGTGGACGGCCCTGGGCCTCCTCGCTCTCGTCCTCTGTGTCTACCTCGTGGACCAGCTGTTCCGCCCGGGAGGCAAGTGAGCCATGCAGTTCAGCTTCCTCTCCTTCATCACTCAGATGGCCATCTTGATCCTGGCCCTCGGCGCGGTGCAGCGTCCTTTGGGCGCCTACCTCGCCAGGGTCGCGGACGGTGAACGCCATCTGCGCTACGAGCGCTGGATCTACAAGGCCGCCGGCGTGGGAGCCGACAGCTCCCAGACATGGAAGGCCTACGCCCGAAGCATGGTCGCCCTTTCCGTCGCGGGCGTTCTAGTCCTCTTCGTCGCTCAGCGCCTCCAGCCGCTGCTGTCGGGTGGGCAGATCGACGGGGTCGATCCGTGGGTGGCTATGAACACGGCCATCTCGTTTATCACCAACACGAACTGGCAGGCGTACACACCCGAGTCGACCGTGGGTTTCGTGATCCAGATGGCCTTCCTTGCGGTACAGAACTTCGTCTCCGCGGCGATCGGCATCGCGGTCGTCTTCGCGCTCATCCGCGGCTTCGCCCGGAAGGGCACGGACTCGCTCGGCAACTTCTGGGTCGACATGACGCGGATCATCTTCCGCGTGCTCCTGCCGCTCGCGGCGATCGCCGCAGCAGTTCTCATCGTCGCCGGCATCGTCCAGAACTTCTGGTCGACGGACGTCCACAACGCGCTGACCGGCGCGTCGCAGACGATCCCCGGCGGCCCGGTCGCGAGCCAAGAGGCCATCAAGATCATGGGGACCAACGGCGGCGGCTACTTCAATGCCAACTCAGCCCATCCCTTTGAGAACCCGAACGCGTTCACGAACATCTTCGAGGTCTTCCTCCTCTTGATGATCCCTTTCGCCCTGCCCTACACGTTCGGCCGCATGGTCGGCAGCCGCAAGCAGGGCTACACGATCCTCACGGTCATGGCCGCGCTGTGGCTCATCACCACAAGCCTCATGGCGTGGGCCATCGCGGCAGCACCCGATCTGGGCGAGGGCCTCGAGCAACGGCTCGGGCCCGCGGCGAGCGGCATCTTCGCGACGGCTACCACCCTCACGTCAACAGGCGCCGTCGACGCCGCGCACGATTCGCTCCCGCCCCTCGCGGGGGGCATGGCGATGTTCGACATGATGCTCGGCGAAATCGCCCCTGGCGGCGTGGGGTCTGGCCTGTACGGCATGCTCGTGCTCGCCATCGTCGCGGTGTTCCTCGGCGGCCTCATGGTGGGCCGCACGCCCGAGTATCTCGGCAAGAAGATCCAGGCCCGGCACATGACGCTCGCGGCGCTCTACCTCCTCGTGACCCCGGTCCTCGTGCTCGTGCTCACGGGGGCGGCCGTCCTGATCCCGGCCGTCGTCGCCCAAGCACCCGCGCAGGGACCGCACCAATTCAGTGAGCTGCTGTATGCGTTCACGTCCGCCGCGAACAACAACGGGTCGGCCTTCGCAGGCATCGCGTCGTCGGACCCGATCACGTCATCCCTGATTGACGTCGCGATGTTCCTCGGCAGGGTGCTGCCGATGGTCCTGGTCCTGGCCCTCGCGGGCTGCTTCGTCGCGCAGGACCCTGTCCCAGCGTCGCCCGGAACGCTCCCGACGTACGGGCCGCTCTTCGCGGGTCTCCTCGGCACCGTGACCATCCTCTTCACATCCCTGAACTACTTCCCGGCGCTCGCACTGGGACCGATTGCGGAAGGAACCTTCCGGTGACGACCACCCCCACACAGCAGGGCGCACCCTCACAGCCCAACCCGCCGTACGGCGCTCCGGGCCACGTGTCCGCGCCCCGCGTGACGGAGCTTTCCGGGCACGCCTACAAGCGCCGGAAAGCCTTCAACCGCAAGCTCATCCTGGACGCCATCCCGGAATCGTTCGTCAAGCTCGACCCGCGCCAGATGAGGCACTCGCCGGTCATGTTCACCGTGCTCATCGGCACGGTCGTCTCGGCCATCGCGTGTGCCGTGCAGATTGCCCAGTCGAGCCCTGACGTCGTCTTCAGCGTCGTCATCACCCTCTGGCTCCTCCTGACGGTCCTGTTCGCGAACTTCTCCGAGGCGCTCGCCGAGGGCCGCGGCAAGGCACAGGCGGAGAGCCTCCGCGCGGGCCGCCAGGGTCTCGTAGCCCGCCGGCTCAACGGTCCCCTCGAGGAGAGCGTCCCCGCCCCGGATCTCCGGAAGGGCGATCTCGTGGTCTGCGAGGCCGGAGACGTCATCCCGTCCGACGGCGAGATCGTGGATGGCCTCGCGATGGTCGACGAATCGGCGATCACGGGCGAGTCCGCTCCTGTGGTTCGGGAATCGGGTGGCGACCGCTCGGCCGTGACCGGTGGGACGAAGGTCATCTCCGACCGGGTCGTCGTGCGGATCACGGCCGACCCCGGGCAGACCTTCATCGACCGCATGATCGCGCTCGTCGAGGGCGCGGAGCGGCAGAAGACGCCGAACGAGATCGCCCTGCACGTGCTCCTCGTGGCCCTCACGATCGTGTTCCTCGCGGTCACGGTCGCGCTGGTGCCGTTCGCGAATCTGGCCGGCAGCATCCCCTCGCCCGTCGTGCTCGTAGCCCTGCTCGTCTGCCTCATCCCGACGACCATCGGCGCGCTCGTGCCCGCTATCGGCATCGCCGGCATGGACCGGCTCGTGCAGCACAATGTGCTCGCGACGAGCGGTCGGGCCGTCGAAACCGCCGGCGACATCACGACGCTCCTGCTGGACAAGACAGGCACGATCACGTTCGGCAACCGCCGCGCGGTCGACTTCCTCCCTGTCCCCGGAGTGTCCGAGGCCGAGTTCATTGAGGCCGCCCGGCTCTCGTCCCTGGCGGACGAGACGCCCGAGGGCCGCTCGATCGTGGACCTCGCCCTGGAAAACGGCTCGGACGGACCCGATCTCGCCGAGCTCACGCGGCTGCGCGGCGGCCACGTCACCGCGGTCCAGTTCACGGCCGTCACCCGCATGAGCGGCCTCGACGACGGCCGGCGCCTGTACCGCAAGGGCGCGGCGACCGCCGTCGG
>NZ_JBKZWT010000014.1:0-37667 GCF_047759905.1 Sinomonas sp. G460-2
CGGGAGGGACGCGACCACGCCAGCAGTGAGCGGCGCGATCACCGTGAACCGCAGGTCGCGCCAGTTGGCGGGGTCGGTCCACCGGACCCGCCACTTCTGATCCAAGAGGGCGTTGCGGCGGGTGCGCTCGTAGCTGAAGCCGTTCCACCAGTACCCGGTGGACATCCGCGTCACCGGCCCGGCCTGCCGATATCCGGCGGGGATGACGGTGGCCGTCCACCTCGCGACGAGGAAGCGGACCATCTGGCAGACCGGGCGGGACAGGGCGACCGTGCCCCCGCACGCCAGCACGACCGGCGCAACCCACGACCACGGGTTTCCCGCCCCCCACCAGATCCCCAGCGCCACGGCGGCGGCCCACACAGCCGGGACCAGCATGCTGATGACCGCCACGACGCATGCCCGGACGAACCCCACGCTGGCGCGCGCCAGCCACGACCCCGGCTGTCTCATGATTCTTCCTTCGCTTTCCGTTCGGTGCTCCCACTGTGCACCATGCGGGGCCCGTTACCCCCTGGATGAGCCGGGAAGTGGGGCTATCCCCACCCACCCGTGGGTCCAGGGGGATGCCGCGTGGGCCGGGCTCTTCCTAGCATCGGTGAGCATGGAAGCCAACAAGCACACTACGACCGCGGCGGCGCTCCTCCACAGCCCCCGCACCCAAGAAGCCTTCGACACGGCGAAGAACAACGTCAAGGTCTACGGCGCACTCAGCGCCGTCGCCCTCCTGACGGTCATCGTGGTGTCGAGCAGCGGTCATATGGTGAACACGTTCATGTGGGTCCGGGCAGCCCTGCTGCCTGTAGTCGCCGTGCTGATCTACGGGATGACCGTCTCCGCTTCTCGGGGATCTCGACGGGCCTTCGAGCGCGTGAGCGCCCTCGCCGTCATCACGCCGATCGCGATCATCGGCGTCGACCTGATGCCGGATGTCTGCCCGCCGTGGTACGCCGTGATGCAGGCCGTCTGCATGCTGCCCATCATCCGAATCGCGTTCATCACCCGCGGCTCCGCAGTGTGCGCCGCCTTCCCCAAGTCACGCTGACCCCGTCACCTCCTGCGTGCTTCCCGAGCTCGAACTGCCCTCGGGCCCGCCCACCCCACTCGATCAACGCAGACAGGCACTACCGCTGTCTCAGCTCACGCCACACTCTCGCCGAAGGACGAGAAAGGGCCCCGCAGCATGTGCTGCAGGGCCCTTGGGGTCTCTCGAGATCAGTGACCGGAGCTCGGCGCCGACTCGATGGCCTCGTGATGGCCGTGTGCGTGCGCGGCCTCGAGCTCGGCCTGAGTGACCGGAGCCACGCGGTCCTCGAAGAACCACTTGGAGAGCTGCGCCCGGCGGCGCTCCCGGCGGTCCACGACGCCCTTCGCGTTCGGCTGAGCCGGCAGGATCTCCGGCGAATCGAAGGTGACGAGGCGGTAGCGCTTGTAGGGATCGAGCGGTGCGTGAACCTCGATGAACTCACCGTGGGGGAGACGCACGATGCGACCCGTCTCACGGCCGTGCAGCGCGATCTCACGGTCCTTGCGCTGCAGACCGAGGGCGATGCGCTTCGTGACGACGAAGGCGATGATCGGGCCGATGAAGAACAGCGCACGCAGCCAATACGTCACGTCGTTGAGCGCCACGTGGAAGTGCGTCGCGATGAGGTCGGAGCTCGCTGCGGCCCACATGACGCAGTAGAACGTGAAGCCAGCCATGCCGATCGCGGTGCGCGTCGGAGCGTTGCGCGGGCGGTCGAGGACGTGGTGCTCGCGCTCGTCCTTCGTGATCCAGCGCTCAATCCACGGGTACGTGAACAGGACCGTGAAGACGATTCCGGCCGGCACCAGCGCGGGGAGGAGGACGTTGAGCGTGAGCGTCTGCTGCCCGAACACCACGAACTCGAAGTGCTGGCGGTAACCGCCGAGGGCGCCGAGGACGCCGGGCATGAGGCGCAAGGCGCCGTCGACCCAACCGATGTACCAGTCGGGCTGCGTACCTGCGGACACGGGGGAGGGGTCATACGGGCCGTAGTTCCAGATCGGGTTGATCGTGAACGCGGCGGCAATCGCAGCGAGCACACCGAAGACGATGAAGAAGAAGCCGCCGGCCTTGGCCGCGTACACCGGCCCGAGCGGGTAGCCGACCACGTTGCGGTCGTTGCGGCCCGGGCCGGGGTACTGCGTGTGCTTGTGCACCACGACGAAGATGAGGTGCAGCGCCACGAGTCCGAGAATCATCGCGGGGATGAGCAAGATGTGGAGCACGTACAGTCGGCCGATGATCGCGTTGCCTGGGAACTCGCCGCCGAACAGGAAGAACGAGATCCACGTGCCGATCACGGGGATCGACTTGATGACGCCGTCGATGATGCGGAGGCCGTTGCCCGAGAGGAGGTCATCGGGGAGCGAGTAGCCCGTGAAGCCCTCTGCCATGCCGAGGATGAGCAGCACGCCACCGATCACCCAGTTGATCTCACGCGGCTTGCGGAAGGCGCCCGTGAAGAACACGCGCAGCATGTGCACGGACATGGCGGCAACGAAGAGCAGCGCGGCCCAGTGGTGCAGCTGGCGCATGAACAGACCGCCGCGGATCTCGAACGAGATGTGCAGCGAGGACTGGTAGGCCACCGACATGTCCATGCCCCGGAGCGGCACGTACGAGCCGTCGTAGGTCGTCTCCGCCATCGACGGGTTGAAGAAGAACGTGAGGAACGTCCCGGAGAGGAGCAGGATGACGAAGCAGTACAGCGCCACCTCGCCGAACATGAACGACCAGTGGTCCGGGAAGATCTTGCGTCCGAACTCCCGGGTGACGCTCGAGAGGCCGGTGCGCTGGTCGACGAAGTCGGCGATACGGCCGACCTTCGTCGGCGGCTGGTAGGTAGGGGTTGCGTTGCTCACGAGTACTCACGCTCCCAGTAGCTCGGTCCAACAGGTTCGTGGAAGTCGGAGGTCGCGACGAGGTACCCGTCCGGGTCGACTTCGATCGGCAGCTGGGGGAGCGGGCGGCTCGCCGGGCCGAAGATCACCTGGCACTCGTGCGTGAGGTCGAACGTCGACTGGTGGCACGGGCACAGGAGGTGGTGGGTCTGCTGCTCGTAGAGGGCCACGGGGCAGCCGACGTGCGTGCAGATCTTGGAGTACGCGACGATGCCGTTGTAGCTCCAGCTCTCGCGACCCTTGGAGATGTTGAGGTCCTCGGGGTTGAGGCGCATGAGAAGCACGACGGCCTTCGCCTTCTCGTTGAGCTTGCCTTCCTTGAGGTCGTTGAGACCCTCCGGGATGACGTGGAACGCCGAGCCGATCGTCACATCCGACGCGCGGATGGGGGTGCCGTCGGGGTCGCGCGTCAGGCGGACCTTCTTGCCCGTCTGCGCATTCGGCGCCCACATCGTGTGGCGCAGCTTGTCGTTGGCGTTCGGGCCGAGGTCGCCGAAGACCGCGAGGGCCGGCAGCGGGGCGAGGGCGAGCGCACCAATGAGGGTGTTGCGGATGAGGGGGCGGCGCTTGATGCCCGTCTCCTCGATGATGTCGTCGACGATGCGGACCGCAGCAGCGCGGTCCTCCTCGGTCCGGACCGCGTGGCGAGCCTCGGAGACCTCGTGATCGGGCATGAGAGCCTTCGCCCAGTGGACGATTCCCGTGCCGATGCCCAGCATGGCAAACGCCGTGCTGAGACCGAGCAGGATGTTCTGGTTCCGAATGGTCTCAATGCTCGAATCGTGCCCAAGCTCGATGGCGAAGTACGAGATCAGGAACACCACGGTTCCGATCGCGGAGATGACGAACAGCGCCGTCACCTGACGCTCGGCGCGCTTCGCGGCCCTGGGGTCGGTGTCAGCCAGGCGCGGGCGGTGCGGCGGGATCCCCGGATCCTCGAACTGCCCCCCGGCCTGACCAGCCGTAGCTACGGTGCCCCCTTGCTGTGGGGCGCCGTCACTAGGGTTGCCCATATTTCCCCTCATCCTTCCTTGGCCCCGGCGGTCCCGGGGACGATATTCAGATCAATGCCGCGAGGCGGCCGAAATTCGTGGCGTTCGCCGGTCAGGACGTCCGCGAGGTGAGCCAGATGGTGAACGCGATGATCACGCCGAGGCCCGCGACCCAGATGAACAGGCCCTCGGACACCGGGCCGAGCGAGCCGAGGTCCGCTCCACCGGGCGAGCCCTGCTTCTGGATGGTCTGGAGGAACGTGATGATGTCGCGCTTGCCCTCGGGAGAGATGTTGGCGTCGCTGAACACCGGCATGTTCTGTGGGCCGGTGACCATGGCCTCGTAGATGTTCTGCGCGGGCACGCCATCGAGCGCCGGCGCGAACTTGCCTCGTGTGAGCGCGCCACCGGCGGCCGCGGCGTTGTGGCACATGGCGCAGTTGACGCGGAACAGCTCGCCACCGTGCGTCGCATCGCCCTTGCCGTCCAGCATGGCCTGATCCGGGAGCGACGGGCCGGCACCAAGCGAGGCCACGTAGGCCGCGAGCTGGCGGGTCTGGTCGGCGTTGAACTGCGCCGGCTTGCGCTGGGCCTGCGGGCCCGACATCTGCATCGGCATGCGGCCCGTGCTCACCTGGAAGTCAGCGGCCGCGGCACCGACGCCCACGAGCGACGGCCCCGATGAGGAACCCTGGCCGCCCATGCCGTGACAGGTCGCGCAGTTCGCGACGAAGAGCTTCTGGCCCTCGCTCACATCAGTGGCGGAGAAGCCGGTGTCAGCCTTGGCCTGATTTGCAGTGCTGGCCACCGAGTAGAGGACGCCTGTCAAGAGGAGGCCCATGACCAGCAGTGCGACCACTGCCAGCGGATGCCGCCGCTTCTGTGAGAGTGCCTTCACGTAATCCGTTCCTATCCGTCTGTTCCGCAGCCCCGAGGGCGCGTGCTCAAAAGTTCTTCTGCCCCGCTGGCAGGTGCCTACCTGAGGACGTAGATGACCAGGAAGAGCCCGATCCACACGACGTCGACGAAGTGCCAGTAATAGGACGTGACGATGGCAGAGGTCGCCTCGTAGTGGCCGAAGCGCTTCGCTGCGAACGCCCGCCCGATGATGAACAGGAAGGCAATGAGGCCGCCGATCACGTGGAGGCCGTGGAAGCCGGTCGTCATGAAGAACGCGGACCCGTAGGCGTTCGCATTGAGCGTGACGTGCTCGGCGGTGAGCATCGTGTACTCGGTGGACTGGCCGGCAACGAAGAAGGCGCCCATGAGGAACGTGAGCACGAACCACTCGACCATGCCCCAACGCAGGAAGTCGAACGCACCGCCGCCCCGTCTCGGCTGGAGACGCTCCGCGGCGAACACACCCATCTGGCACGTGAACGAACTCGCCACGAGGACGATCGTGTTCACGAGCGCGAACGGGAAGTTCAGCTTCTCGGTCTCGGCCCCCCACAGGTCAGGCGAGGCGGCGCGGAGGGAGAAGTACATCGCGAACAGACCGGCGAAGAACATCAGCTCGCTCGAGAGCCACACAACGGTCCCCACAGAGACCATGTTGGGGCGGTTCAGCGTGGGATGTGCCGGGGTTGTCGGGGCATGAGTCGCTGTCGTCACAAGGACATTATGTCTACAAACGGCGGGTTCGCCCAACGCAAACCGCCTCTTCGGGGAAGTTTTTCTACAAACCCTCGAAATTCCGCGGAACTCGGCCGGGGCGTCATCCGTTCGCCCGCAGGCAGGGGGATCGATAGCATCAGGGGGTGACCACTCAGCAACCCGCAGCTACCCTGTCGCCCAGCTGGCGCAGTCTGATCGGAGCGCTCGTCAAGGGCGAGCACCTCACGCGCGAGCAGACCGCGTGGGCCATGGACACGATCATGGGCGGCAACGCGACGGACGCGCAGATCGCGGGCTTCCTGGTAGGACTCAGGGCCAAGGGCGAGACCGTCGAGGAGCTCACGGGGCTCGTCGAGACCATGGTGAGCCGGGCGACGTCCATCTCCGTCTCCGGGGAGAAGCTCGACATCGTCGGCACGGGCGGCGACATGCAGAACACGGTCAACATCTCGACGACGGCGGCCCTCATCTTGGCCGGCGCCGGCGCGAAGGTGGTCAAGCACGGGAACCGGGGGGCGTCGTCGTCGTCCGGGGCCGCCGACGTCCTGGAGGTGCTCGGCGTCCGCCTCGACATGACCGTCGACGAGGTGGTCGCCTCGGCGGAGCAGTGCGGCATCACGTTCTGCTTTGCCCAGGTCTTCCACCCGTCGTTCCGTCACGCCTCGGGACCGCGCAAGGAGCTCGGAATTCCCACTGCGTTCAACGTGCTCGGCCCGCTCACCAACCCGGCCCGCGTCCAGGCCTCCGCGGTCGGCGCGGCCGATGTCCGGATGGCGCCGGTCATCGCGGGCGTCCTTGCCGCCCGGGGGAGCCGGGGACTCGTCTTCCGCGGTGACGACGGCCTCGACGAGCTCACGGTGACGACGACGTCGCGCGTCTGGGAGGTACGCGAGGGAGCGGTTCGGGAGTCCGTCCTCGACCCCGCGGACCTCGGCATCCCGCGTGCAAGCCTCGCCGACCTTCGCGGCGGCGACGCCCAGCACAACGCCGGCGTGGTGCGCAGAGTCCTGGCGGGGGACAAGGGCCCGGTGCGCGACGCCGTCGTCCTTAATGCCGCCGCCGGTCTCGTCGCCTACGACACCTCCGCCAACGGCCCGCTCGTCGAGCGACTCGCCGCAGCGAAGGTGCGCGCAGAGCTGGCCATCGATTCAGGCGCGGCTGAGCGGGCGCTGCAGGCGTGGGTCGAGTTCAGCCGCTCCTGAGCGCCCTGAGGACCTGTTCGAGGCCGATCTACTCGAGGCCGATCGAGAATGCCGCCTCGAGATCGTGCCGCGAATAGGCGCGGAACGCGATGTGGGTGGTCGTCTCCACGACGCCCTCGACCTTCGAGAGGTGATCGGCGACGACGTCGGCGAGATCCTCATGGTGTTGGACGCGCGCGATCGCGATGAGGTCCCAGTCGCCCGTGACCGAGTAGACCTCGCTGATGCCGGGGATGGCCGAGATCTTCTCCGCCGCCTCCGGGATCTTGTCCGAGTCCGTCTGGATGAAGACGAATGCCGTGATCATGGTCCTCCGATCGGTGTGTGCTGCAGCATCCACCCTATAGCGGGAGGACAGCTCTATGCGCGGCGGACGGCCCGGCGGATCAGCCAGGCCACGGCGCGCCAGCCGAGGAACGCAACACCGAGCACGGTCGCCGCGACGATGAGGAACGGCACCGCGAGGCCCGCTCCGGTCGCTCCACGCAGAATCATCCCGATCACGTACGTGCCCAGCCACACCGCGACACCACCCGGCCAGACACGGAGCGGGCGACGGCGGATCGGCGGAAGCGCCCACGCGACGAGGAGCCCCTCAAGGAACGGCCACGCCGTGAGCAGCACCCCGAGAATCGGGTTGCCTTCACTGTGGAACTCGCGCCCGGTTCCCGCGAAGGCGAGGACGACGACGACGTCCCCCACGAGAGCGAGGGCTGACGTTCGGGCGCGGGTGGTCGCCGGAGAGGCATTCGTGGTCATGGTTCAAGCGTACGAGGCGAAACTGGGCGCCCCTGACGACGAATCTCTGGGCCAAGCCCTTCACCCCGGAGCCGCGCCACGGAAGAATCCGAAGGGTTCAGGCCCATCACGACGCACCGAGGAGAAGCCATGCCGGACATTGTCCCCTGCCTGTGGTTCGACACCCAGGCCGAAGAAGCCGCGAACTTCTACGTCTCGATCTTCCCCAACTCGAAGGTCACGAACGTCGACTACTACGGCGAGGCCGGCCCTCGCCCCGCTGGGACCGTCATAACAGCCTCGTTCGAGCTCGACGGGAAGCCGTTCCTCGGGCTCAACGGCGGCCCCGAGTTCACGTTCTCCGAGGCCGTGTCGATGCAAGTGTTCTGTGCCGATCAGGCCGAGGTGGATCACTACTGGGACTCGCTCACCGCCGACGGCGGGCAGGAGAGCCAGTGCGGTTGGCTCAAGGACCGCTTCGGGTTCTCGTGGCAGATCGTGCCGACCCGGCTCACGGAGCTCCTCCAGGATCCGGACCCCGGCCGCGCTCAGCGCGCCATGGGCGCCATGCTGCAGATGAACAAGATCGTCATAGCGGACCTCGAGACCGCAGCGGACTCCGCCAGCTGAGCTGACGCAAAGTTGCGCGCCCGAACTGTCGAAAACCGGCATCCCCGATCGTCCAGTTGGTGAGGGCCAACCACGGCCCCACCGAAACAGGAGGCGAACAGCCATGACGCAGTACCTCATCAGCATGTATCAGCCTGACGGCATCGTGCCGCCGCCCGAAGTCCTCGGGCCCATCATGGAGAAGATCGGGGCGTTCAACGAGGATCTTCAGGCCGCAGGGGCGTGGGTCTTCGGCAATGGGCTCCTCGACCCCTCGTCGGCAACGGTCCTCAAGCTCAATGGCGGCGATGTCCTCGTGACGGACGGACCGTACCTCGAGGGCAAGGAACACCTCGGCGGCTTCGACATCATCGAGTCTCCGGACCTCGACGCGGCTCTCGCGTGGGGGAAGCGGCTCGCTGAGATCACGGGGCTCCCCATCGAGGTGAGGCCGTTCGCCTCCCGACGTGACTGAAGCCCCTACCCCGACAGACTCCGTTGCGGCCGTGTTCCGGGAGGAATACGGTCGCGCGGTGTCCGTCGTGCTGCGCACCACGCACGATCTGGGGCTCGCCGAGGAGGCCGTCCAGGAGGCGTTCGCCGCCGCCTTTCAGCGGTGGCCCGCCGAAGGCCTGCCCGAGCAGCCCGGCGCGTGGATCATCACAACGGCGCGGCGCCGCGCCGTCGACCGTTTTCGGCGGGACGCCGCGCGGGGCGAGAAAGAAGCGCAGGCCGCGCTCCTGCGCACGGAGGCCGAGCCCGAACCGGAAGTCTTCGGCGACGATCGGCTCAAGCTCCTGTTCGCGTGCTGCCATCCCGCCCTCGCCATGCCGGCGCGCGTCGCCCTCGCGCTCCGCGTCCTCGGCGGGCTGACGACGGCGCAGATCGCCGCCGCGTTCCTGGTCCCCGAGGCGACCATGGGCCAGCGGATCTCCCGCGCCAAGGCGAAGATCCGGGACGCCGGGATCCCCTACCGCGTGCCGTCCGCGGGCGAGCTGCCCGAGCGGCTTGCCGGCGTCCTTTCCACGATCTATCTCATCTACAACGAGGGGTACTCCGCCGAGCTCGGCGCCCCGACCGCGCGGACAGGGCTCCGCTCCGAGGCGCTTCGTTTGGCCAGGACAACTTCACGGCTGCTCCCCGAGGAGCCCGAGCCCGCGGGCTTGCTCGCGCTGCTCCTGCTCTCGGAGTCGCGGCGCGAGGCCCGGTCCGGGGCCGACGGTGTGCTCGTGCCGCTCGGCGAACAAGACCGCGGCCGCTGGGACACAGCGCTCATCGCGGAGGGGCTTGCGATTGTTCGGCGATGCCTACAGCTCGGCCGGCTCGGACCGTACCAGCTCCAGGCCGCGATCCAGGCGGTGCACAGCACCGCGCCGTCCACCGAGGCGACCGACTGGCGGCGGATCGTCCGCCTGTACGACCTGCTGCTCGACGTGTCGAGCGGCCCGATCGTGCGCCTGAACCGTGCCGTGGCCGTCGCCGAGTTCGAGGGGCCGGACGCCGCGCTCGAGCTCGTCGACGGCCTCGAGCTGGGTGGATACCACGTGTTCCACGCGGTCCGCGCGGACCTGCTCCGGCGGCTAGGGCGCGTGCACGAGGCGGCGGATGAGTACACCGAGGCGGCTCGGCTCGCGCCCAGCGCGGGGGAGCGGCTTCTGCTCGACGCCCGACGGCGCGCGCTCGGCCAGGTGTGAAGCCTTGGCCCCGGCAGGCCGTTCGGCGGAAGCCAACGCCGACAGGACGACGAGCGCCGTGACCAGCGCCGCCGCGACGTGGGCCACGACGAGGAGGTGAACGTCGGTCTCGCTCGCCGCGGGAGCACTGGCAGGCAAGGGGGCCGGCGAGCCACCGTGATGGTGGCCCGCGGCGGGAAACAGGGGAGCGTTGGCCCCTGCGAGCGCCGCGAACACGAGATGGAGGATCTGCTGCACGAGCGCGCTTCCAAGACCGATGCCCCACGCCGGTAGAGGCAGCCGCGCGGCGGCCGCCGCGCCCAGACTCACGAGGGCCATCAGGGCGAGCACAACCGCGGTGGGCGGTGCTGCACCCCCCGAGGCGATATGTGCGGCGAGCCCGAGAACGACGGCGGCAGGGCCCGCCGTGAGGGCGGCTGCCGCGGAGCGGCGACGGGACCGGCTGCTCGCGTTGATCACGGAAGGCATTCGGAGCGTCGGCCCGGGAGGATTGGCCGGGTAGATTGGTCCCCCGGAGTGAACCTGCAGCGATCTTGTTGAGGCGATCTTGTTAGGCCGACGCGGGAGCTCGGTGGAGGTCGATGAGCAGCGACGCCATCTGGCGAGCACGCTCGGCTGCGTGGGCGTCGCCCTCCGCGGCCGCGACAATCGAGCCCTTGATGAGGATGTGGCACGACCAGGCGAAGTCCTCGGCGTTCCGGAGCCCGGCAGCGCTCGCGAGGGCCGCCATCTGGCTTCGCGTGCGGGCGAGGTAGTCGATGCTCGCTCGGCCGAGCGGATGGTCCGGCCCCATCTCCATCATGACGTGGAGGAAAGAGCTGACCTCGGCGGCGCCCTGCTGGAACCACTCATTGAACACGTCGAAGATCGCGAGGAGGGCCGCATCGCCAGCACCGCCGCGCCGGGCGACCGCGGCTTCGATGGCCGCGCTCCGCGCGTCGTACCATCGCTCGAGGTACGCGAGGGCGAGTTCGTCCTTGGACCTGAAGTGCTTGTAGAAAGTCGCCTTGGCGACGCCGGAACGAGCGATGAGCTCGTCGACGCCGACGTCGCGGATGCCGCGGCGCGCGAACAACTCGTACGACGTGGCGAGGATTCTCTCGTGCGCTCCGACGGCGGGCTTGTGTTCAACGGCTTGAGGCTCCACGGCACCATGATAGGAGCAACCCGCTGTAGACAGAACGCCCTGTCTGCACATAGCGTCCAAGCCATGGCTGGTCCGTCGGGCGGGAGAGCCACCTGTCAGCTGGCGACGGACCGAACGAGGGCATCCAGAATCGGCACTTGGCCGGAGACGAGCCACTCCCGGGCCTCCGGCTCGGCCACCCATTCGGCGCGGTCGATCTCCGGAAAGTCGCGCAGGATCCCGGATCCCTTGGGCCATTCCATCTCGAACGTGTTGCTCCGGACCTCGCGCGGCTCGAAGTGTGCCTCGGCGGCAAAGACGGCGATGATCTTGCCCGACGGTTGGCGGAACTCGCCGAGCGACCGATAGTCCGCGTCCGGCGGGGCGGAACCGATCTCCTCGGAGAACTCCCGCAGGGCGGCGGTGAACGGATCCTCGTCCGCGCCGTACTCGCCCTTCGGAATCGACCACGCGCGCAGGTGCTTGCGCGACCAGAAGGGCCCTCCCATGTGGGCGATCCAGACCTCGAGACCGGCGCCGTCGGTCCAGCGGTAGAGGAGGAGGCCCGCGCTGCGAACGGTCATGAACCTAGGCTACGGCCGCATGCTGCGAGCGAGGGCCGAGGGCGTCAACCCCTGATTGACGATTCGGGATCTTCAGTCCATGCCTGGTCCGTGCGCTTCTATGCCGCGGCGGGTGCGCCGAACCAGGCGGTCAACGCGTGGGGGAGTCCGGGATCCGAGCGAGCCCCAACCCAAACGACGTAGCCGTCGGGTCGGATGAGCACCCCTTCGGGAGCGGCGACCTCACCGAGGACGGGGAGCTCCCAGCATCCGCGGTATACCGCGTCCACCACGTCGACGCGATCGGCCCACGGGGCCATGTCGAGGCCCGCGGTCCCGCCGAAGTCCACGAACACCGGCCGCGCGCTGTGGAGCAGGGCGAACACGTGAACCCGACCCTCCGCGGTGTTCAGCTCGAGATCGGGCATGCGGCGCCCGAGCAGCGGGTGGCCCTCGCCGAGGCCGTCGCGGATGTCGTAGCGAATGTCGAGCCCCGACGACATGGCGGCGAACCGTTTGCGCGGCTCGTCCATGCCCAGCAGCTCATTCAGGAAGCCGCGTAGCGCCTCGATGCGCGCGTCACTCCGGGTGAGTGCGGTCTGTGCCATGGTGCTCTGCAGGACGCGGGCGGCGACCGGGTGGCGCTCGGCCTGATACGTGTCGAGCAGGATTTCCGGCGACGTCCCCTTGACTACCTGGGCGAGCTTCCAGCCGAGGTTGACTGCATCCTGGACGCCAAGATTGAGCCCCTGGCCGCCGACCGGGTAGTGGATGTGCGCGGCGTCGCCCGCGAGCAGGACCCGGCCCTCACGGTAGGACGCCGCCTGCCGGGTCATGTCGGTGAATCGCGAGATCCAGGTTGGGCTGTGCACGCCGAAGTCGGTGCCCCAGACGGAAATGAGGGCGTGGCTCACGTCCTCGAGCGTCGGCGTGAGGGTCTGGCCCACATACTTCTCGCTCACGACCATCCGCACGCGCCTGCCGTCGTCGATCGGGCCGATGGCCTGGGTGCCGTTGTCGTCGTGGCGAACTCCCCATTCGGGCTCGTCCCGCAGCTCCACCTCGGCGATGAGAGAGCTCACGGACGGGTCCCAACCGGGAAAATCGATTCCCGCTCTCTTTCGGATCAGGCTGCGCCCTCCGTCGCAGCCCACAAGATAGGCGGCCCGAAGCGAGCGGCCGCCGGAAAGCTCGACGACCACGCCGCCGTCGTCCGCCGTGAAGCCGAGCACCTCGCAACCGCGCTCGATCCGCACCCCGAGCTCTTCAACCCACTTCGCCAGAATGCGCTCGGAACGGTCTTGCCCCAGCGCGAGGCCGTACGGGTGGCGAGTGGGGAAGTCGCTCAGGTCCAGACGGACTCCCGCGAAGCCCTGGATCTGCATGGTCTGTCCCTCGGAGAGGAATCGATCGGCGATCCCGCGTTGGTCCATGATCTCGATCGTGCGCGCATGAAGCCCGCCCACACGCGATCCCTGCCGCTCTTCGTCCTCGCGCCGCTCAACAATTGCGACATCGACGCCGGCGAGCGCCAACTCGCCAGCCAACATCATCCCAGTGGGGCCCGCGCCGACAATGACCACTGCTGTCTCGTCACCATTCACAGCGAGCATTGTGGACCCACGAGGGGGCCTTGCGGGAAGGCCCCCTCACCCCGATAACCTGAAGGTGGAGAAGTGCTGTGAAGCCTAGCGGTGCCGACGGTACTGCAGTCTTTCGGACGAATGCGCCTAGCGCAGCGTCCTTCGCATGAGCCAGCGGAGGGCGCCACCTGAATGGGCCTTGGTGGGCTGGATGATTTCGAAGCCGTGCGCTCGGAAGAGTTCGGTGGTTCCCACGTAGCCACTCACGACATCGAGATGCTCGCCGGTCGTTTCGGCGGGGTAACCCTCGACGAGTTCGGCCCCTGAAGAGCGGGCATGCTCCACCGCGCCCTCAAGCAGCTCGTGCATCAATCCTCGCTTGCGGTACCCGCTGCGGACCACGAAGCAGACGATGGCCCAGGGATCGGACTCCTCGTCCAGATGCGGAATGGTGTGCGAGTTCAGGAGGCGCCGGTAGCTCGACTTCGGCGCGACGGAGCACCAGCCGGCCACCTCACCGTCGACATAGGCGAGCACTCCCGGTCCTGGCTCGCGCGAGCATTCGTCCCGCATGTGGGCGATGCGACCGGGCATGTCGAGCCGGCCGTCCCGATACGCCATGCACACGCAACCGCCGGCGCCCGGCTTGCGGGGCACCATGAACGAGGCGAAGTCCTCCCATCGCCCGGACGCTGGAAGCACATCTACCGCCATGCGATCAGGGTATCCAACATGGCGCTCGGCGGTGCCGGATCCTAGGCCTCGTCCGACAGGCTGAGCCTCGCGACCGTCTCCGCGTCGGAGCCCAGGCCGGCGCCGGCCTGTTCATGGCGGGCCCGAAGCTCTTCGACGATCGTGGCGTGGCGCGCGTCCGTCAGTTCGTAGAAGAACATGATGGCGCCCGCGGCTGAGCCGAGGACCGCCGGGATCAGTCCGGCGGCGATCTGAATGCCCGTCACCGCCTGCGCGGACTGCACCGCAGAGTGGCCGTCGTAGCCGCCCCAGGCGAGGGCATAGCCAGCGAGGGCGCCGCCGATCGCCTGACCGGTCTTGCGGGTGAAGGAGAAGAGCGAGTAGATGATGCCCTCTGATCGGACCCCTGTCTTCCATTCCCCGTATTCGACCGTGTCAGCCTCGACTGCCCAGACGACGATGCCCACGCCGGACATACCGCCGACCGCGATGACGAAGCCCAGGAACGCGATCCATGGGAGGGATGTGGGGGTGAACATGACCAGCAGGCCACCGACCACACCCACCGCCACGAACACGATGTAGATGGACCGCTTACCGAATTTCGACACGAGCGCGGGGACCCACGCGCTGAGCGCGAGCGTCAGGACGAGCTGGACGATGGAGAGGACAGGAACCAAGTTGAGGCTGTGCAGCGCATCGCGGAAGTAGTAGACCTGCACGGTGGAGAGGGACAGCAGGCCGGAGAGGTAGAGCAGCGAAGAGATGCACAGCATGAGCAGCGGCTTGTTGCCCTTGAGGGTCTGCATGCTCTGCCTGAACGACACCTTCGGCACCTCCCGGACCACGTTCTCGCGGGTGGTGAAGAAGGTGAGGAGGTACAGCGCGACGCCGATGACCATGAAGACGATCGTCAGCGTGGTGAAGATGGGCTGGAGGCTCGTACCCGCCTTGAGCAGGGGAGCGACGAAGACGCCCAGGGCCGTGGAGACGAGGAGGGCGCCGACAGTCCGCGCGGAGGCGAGCTTGGCGCGCTCTTTCGGCCGTTGCGTCATCGCCGAGGCCATCGAGCCGTACGGAATGTTGACGAGCGAATAGGCGAGTCCGAGCGCCGCGTAGGCAATGTACGCGTAGGCGAGCTTCCCGCCCGCACCGATCTCGGGGATGTGGAAGTTCAGGAAGGTCAGGATCATGAGCGGCGCGGAGCCGAACAGGATGAACGGCCTGAACTTCCCCCAGCGCCTCGTGTTGGTACGGTCCACGAGTCGGCCGGCCAGCAGGTCGGAGAACGCGTCGAAGAGCCGAACCACGAGGAAAAGGGTGCCGGCCGCCAGCGCCGGGATGCCAGCGGTGTCGGTGAAATAGACGAGCAGGAACATCGAGGTCGTGGTGAACGCCAGGTTGTTGGCGGCGTCGCCCGCTCCGTAGCCGATGATGCTCGTGAGCGGCAGCCGGTCCTTGCCAGCGCTGCCTGTGCCCGGGGTCTGGGGTGCTGTTGAAGACGTCATTGTCAGGTCCTTGATTCTGGGCAGGCGCCGTCAGCGGGCCTGCGGCTTGTTGTCTTTGATCTGGGTCCAGCGGCGGCGCAGGCTGTGTGCGGCGGCCTTGGGCCGCCGGTCGCGCGTGAAGGCACCCTTCTTGTTGCCGTCCACGCGGATGATCCCGTCGGACGTCTGGAAGTCGGCGAAGTTCCACACGTGCTCTCCGACCAAGGCCTCGACCCGGTCGAAGACGCGGTGGTACATGTCCAGGAAGGCGGACTGGTACTCCTCGCTCCACGGCTGCTCGTACAGGGAGTGGAGGCCCGGCATCGTGTCTGCCCCGTACTCGGTCATGATCATGGGCTTCCCATGCTTGGCGACCCAGGCTCTGAGCTCCTTCTCGAGTTGGGACTCGGCGGCTACGAGATCGCCCGTCTGCAGATACCAGCCGTAGTAGCGGTTGAGCATGATGACGTCGAAGAGGTCGGTGATGACGTCCTTGTCCGGGGTGTCGAACATGACGTTCACGAAGCCGATCGGGCGGGTGGGATCAAGCGTGCGGGCCAGCTTGGCGAGGGGCTCGAAGTACGCCCGCGCGCCCTCTTCGGAGGAATTGGGCTCGTTGGCGATCGACCACAGGACCACGGACGGATGGTTCTTGTCGCGGGCGATGAGTTCCTCGATCACGCGGCGGTGGGAGCTCGCCGTCTCGTCATCGACGAAATGCGGCCCGTACGTGGACTTCGCGCCGTCGCCGAACACGTTCGCGAACGCTCCGTTGAGGCCCACGGCCGGGGTCTCGTCGATGACGACGATGCCGTGCCGGTCCGCATAGTCCATGACCTCCTCCGAGTACGGGTAGTGAGAGGTGCGGAACGAGTTCGCGCCTACCCATTCCAGGAGCGAGAAGTCATTCACCATCTGCGCGGCGCTGTGGCCCTTGCCGATCGTGACGTGGTCCTCGTGCATGCCGAAGCCCTTGAAGTAGAAGGGCTCCCCGTTGATGAGGAACTGGGTGCCCTTGACCTCGACATTCCGGACGCCGAACGGCTGGGCGTAGGAGTCGAGGACGGCGCCCTCGGACAGCACTTCCACCACGAGGCTGTAGAGGTAGCCCTTGCCGGGCCGCCAGAGGACGACGGCGGGAATCGCCAAGGTGCCCTTGGCGCCGTCGCCCGTGGCGACTTCGGTGCCTGCGGCATCAAGGACGCGAACCCGCACGGGCGCGCCGTGCGCAGCTTCCGAGACCGCGATCTCGTAGTCCACCGTGCCAGTGGTTCCCTCGAAGCCGGTCGCCACGATGATGTCCTCGACTCGGGCGGCAGGGGTGCTGTAGAGCCACGCGCTGCGGTGGAGGCCCGAGTAGTTGTAGAAGTCGTGAAGATAGCTCTGCCTCCGGCGCCCGTCCGGGGCCTCAGTGACGGTGCCCGGCGGGATCGTGGCCTGTGTGAGCTCGTTGCTGACCGCGACGCTGAGCCGGAAGGAACCGCCCGCCGTGACGTGTTCGGTAATGTCCGCCTCGAACGGCGTGTAGCCTCCCTGGTGCTCGACAACGAGAGCCCCGTCGACGAAGACCTTCGCCCCATGCGTCGCGGACTCGAAGCGCAGCCACACGTGTTCGCCGGCCCAGCCGCGCGGCACTCGGACCTCACGCTCGTACCAGACCCAGCCGACGTGGTCGCGGATCGCCTTGTCCGCGAAGACGTCGTTGTAGCTGGCGGGGACGCCCATCTCGAGATCGGCGTCGAGGCGGGCGTTCTGCCACCCCTCGCGGAATCCGGAGCCGGCGGCATCGACCTTGAACCGGTACAGCCCGTCCAGGCTGACGAGTTCGCGAGTGGGGCTGTTCTGGGGCTTGAGCAAGGGCATCCTTCGCGTCGTTGCGGTGAGCGGGGACCCGCCTGCAGTTCCGCGCGGACCCCGGGCCATCGGCGGCCTGTCTCTTGGAGATTAAGGGACGGACTCACACGCTGGCAATCGATTGCCAAAGGTTGCCGCGAGGGTCACGACTCGGTGGAGCGGTAGGGGAGCGGACCTGCCCCTCGGTTAACGTTCAGCCAGCGGCCGGACCGAGGGAGCCCCTGTCGTAGAACGAGGCTGAGAGTCCGAACGAGGGCGCTCCAGGCTCACTCGCGGCCCCCTTGGACCGCCCCGGGCCGGCGTCGGTTCCCTCGAGGAGGACCTTGACTGCGCGTTCACCGAGCTCGTGCAGCGGCGCGCCGATCGTCGCGAGGCGCGGCGACGTGAAGTCCGAACCGCGGATGTTGTCGAAGCCGACGATGCTGAGCCGCTCCGGCACGGGGACGTGGCGGTGCTGCAGCTCCTGGAGCAGACCAATCGCCATTAGGTCGTTGAACACCACGGCGAGAGAGCACCCACTCGCCAGGACGTCGTCGACCAGCGCGGCGCCGCCTTCGCGCGTGGGCCAGTGACCTGGTGTCGACGTGGCTTCGATCCCCGCGTCTGCGCATGCGGCCTTGAGGACCTCCCAGCGGTGCTTCGACATCCAGGCGCCCTCGGGCCCGGCGAGGTAGAGCAGGCGGCGGTGGCCCAGTTCGGCTGCGCGCGCGACGGCGGCCCCCACCCCCGAGGCGACATCTGGCATGACGCTGGGCACGCCGTCGAGCATCCGGTTGACGACGACGAGCGACTTCGTCGCCGCGACCTCGCGGATGCGCGAGTCCTCGAGCCACGGGGAGGCGAGAATGACGCCGTCGACCGCGGACTGCACCCGACGCACCCAGTCCCACTCCGCCTGAGCGGAGCCCACCTCCTCGCCCACGAGCACCACGTAGTCCGCGTCGCGTGCGGCATGCTCGGCACCACGCAGAATGTCTTGGAAGATCGAGTAGGTGATATCGGGAACGAGGAGCCCGATGGTCTGAAGGCGGCCGGTCTTCACTGCTCGCGCCGCGGAGTTGACCTGGTAGTCGAGCTGCCGGGCGGCATCCTCGACGCGCTGCAGCGTCTTGGCGCTGACCCGATCGGGACGGCTTAGGGCACGCGAGACCGTCGATGCGTTCAACCCCACCAGCGCGGCGATGTCGTAGATCGTCGACTGGGGCTTGACCATCGGCGAACGGCCCTCGCTTCCTGATTTCCACGTGCGATTGATCGGTACTGACATTCTGACGTATGAGCAGACACCCCTGCCGCCGGCCGCCTGTGCGAGCTCGATCGGTGAGGCCTCGTGCTTACGGCAGGATCAGGTGGCTGTCGCCGAACTCGTGCCACAGGTACCCGGCCTCCAACGCCGCGCCGTAGGACGCCTCGAGGAGGGGCCTCCCGGCGAAGGCTTCGACCACTGCCAAATGGGAGGCCAAGGGCTCGTGCCAGCCGGTGAGGAGGCCGGTCGTGACCCGCGGCGTGTAGTTGTGCCCAACGACCAGGTCGGTCACACCGGAGGCGGGGATCGCGAGCCCCGGACCGACTGCAGCGCTTTCGAGGGCGCGCACGCTAGTGGTGCCAACGGCGATAACCCTCCCGCCGACCCGGAGAGCGGCGTTCACGCGGCGCGCGGTATCGGGCGGCACCTCGAAAGGCTCGGGCTGCGGAGGTTCGTGCGCCTCAAGCGATGAGACTCCGCAGTGAAGAAGGATCGGCGCGAAGTCAACACCCCGGACGAGCAGGCGGGTCACCAGCTCGGCGGTGAACGGGCGCGCCGCGGACGGCATCTCGGCACTTCCGGGCAGGTCGGCAAAGATCGTCTGGTAATCGCTGAGCGGCCTCGATTTCATGATGTAGCCGTAGACGATCGGCCGGCCCCACCGGGCCAGGTATTCCTCTGCCGACTCGTCCAGCTCCACTTCGGCTATCCACAGCCGGACCGCCTCGGCCTTGACCGCGGGCCGCAGCAGCATGGCCTGGCCGCCGCCCCTCAGCGCGATCTTGGTGCGGGCAGGGGCGTCCAACCAGGGTGTTGTGCTGAGGCCGTTCGGCTCGGCGTGACGGAGCTCCACGATCCATTCGGAGTCGCTGAGCCGGCGGGCGACGTGAAGGATCGCCGGTTGTGAGAGTGCGTTCGCTTCCAACGCGGCGTTGACGGTTGCCGAGCGGTTGAAAATGAGCAGGTCACCTGGGCGCAGCAGTTCGGGCAGATCGGTGAAGCGATGATGCTCGATGGTCAGGCTGGAGCGCCGAGACACGAGGAGCCTCACGTCGTCACGGCCTTTTCCGCGCGCCTCGGGCGGCTCCGTGGCCTCCAGCGTCCGCGGCAGGGTGAAGTTCAAGATCGGCTCGGTGGCGATCACGATGGGAGTTCCGGAAGGTCGGCCAGTCGGATCCGGCCACTCGGCTGACGTGATTCGAAGAGCTCGATCATGCGGGGGACCACGGCCTCGGGGAGGGGGCGGTCAGTGATGTCCTCGCCGGGGAACGCCGCTTGGTGCATGTCGGTGCGCATGTCGCCGGGGTCGACCGCCCACACGCTCAGCGTCGGTTCTTCCGCCCCAAGCACCCTTGCGAGCTGGTCCTGAGCGGCCTTGGCAGCGCCGTAGCCGCCCCACCCCGGGTAGCCTTCGACGGCGGCGTCAGAGCTGATCAGGGCGACCCGGCCGCCGTCGTTTGCGGCTCGAAGCAGCGGGAGGCATTCCTGGATCAGGCCCAGAGTGGCTACTGGATAGACCTCGAACAGCTCGCGCAGGGAGGTTAGCGAGAACTCAGCCAGCGAAGGCAGCGGACTGGGCCCCAGCACGCCCGCGTTGCACACCAGCAGGTCGAGGCCGCCGAGCGCGTGCGCCGCCCCGGCAAGCGCCCGCCGGTGATCCGGATCGGTCACGTCGCCAGGAATCGCCAGCACGTGGCTGCCGGGCGGGACGAGCTTCCAGAGTCGACCGCGAGCTCTTTCGAGGAGCGCCGAGTCGCGGCCGTCGACGATCAAGGACCAGCCGCGCTGGGCCAGGCCTTCGCTGAGCGCTTTGCCCAAGCCTTTGGAAGCCCCCGTGACGATCGCTGTGCTCATCGAATCACCTCGTCGAGGCTGGAGGCAGCGATCCATGCATTCTCGCCAGCCATCCGCTTGCCTATGCAAAGACCGGGCCCGGTGGCCTTATTCCCGCGGCCCGGACAGGGTAGCAGCAGGTGTGCAGACTTCTACTCATGCCTCTGCATATCAAGTTCGGACGTATTGGCCGGTCGGGTAGTTCCTGATCTTCCGAGTGACGAACTCGACGCGCAGCGCTGCAACGCGGACGTCAGCACTGGGATGAGATGCGCAGACTTCTACTTGACATAATGCAGATTATCGGCGCTTAAAGAACGGGAGTTGCGTTTGATGCGACTACTCCCGTCCCTCGACGATTCAGGCGTTTGCGCAGGTCAGCCGCGGATTCAGCGCCCCACGGGGATTGCCCTGAGCGAGGTCGATTTGGCCGGTTCGGCCAGCTCGCCGTAGGTTACTTGCATCTAATGCATGTTTCCATGGTTTAGGGGTGGTAATGGACAGCGCCGTTCCGGGCTCAGTGCCGCGGCTGCTCAGCGATCCAGGCGTCGGGCTGTTCCGGGCCGACGAGCGCGTCTTCAGCGAGATGCTGGACCGCTGGCGGGCGCAGATGCTGGCTCGGGGGCTGACCACGGGGACGATCAAGGGCCGCTGCGGCGTGGTGAGCAGGTTCCAGGAGTTCACCGGCGAGTTCCCGTGGCAGTGGCGCCCTGTGGACGTCGAGGAGTTCCTGGCCGAGCTGCGCTCCGGCGACAAGCCGATCAGCCTGACAACGCTGCGCTCGTACAGCAACGCCGTCGCGATGTTCTGCGCCTACCTGACCCATCCCGCCTACGGCTGGGGCGAGTTCTGCGAACGCACCTTCGGCGACATCCCCACGCAGATCTGCTTCAAGTGGAACACGCCCCGGCACACCACGGACGACGCCGTGCCAGCGGGGCGGCGGGCGTTCACGGTCCAGGAGCTGCAGCGGCTCTTCGACCACCAGGACGACCTCGTCGACCGCGAATACGCCGCCGGGACCAAGCGGTGGCTGCCCCTGCTGCGGGACTCGATCGCGTTCAAGGTCTGCTACGCCTACGGCCTGCGGCGCAGGGAGCTGACCATGCTCGAGCTCGAGGACTTCGGCCCTAACCCCCATGTGCCCGACTACGGGCGCTTCGGCGCCGTCCAGGTCCGCTGGGCCAAGGGCACCGCCGGCTCGGGCCCCCGCCGCCGGACCGTGCTGACCGTGCCCGAGTTCGACTGGGTCGTCGACCTGCTCAAGGAGTGGACCTCGGGCGGGATGCGCCAGCGTTTCGCCACCGCCGACCGGTCCTCCGCGCTCTGGCCCAGCGAGCGGGCCGACCGTGTGGCCGTGGGCAGCCTCGGGGACGCCTTCGCCGAGGCCCGGGACGCCGTCGGCCTGCCCCAGGAGCTCGGCCTGCACTGCCTGCGCCACTCCTACGTCACCCACCTGATCGAGGCCGGCTACGACCCCGCCTTCGTCCAGACCCAGGTCGGGCACGCCTACGCCTCGACCACCGGCCTCTACACCTCGGTATCGTCGGACTTCAAGCAGAAGACCATCCAGAAGATGATCGCCCGACGCATCACCAAGCCCGAGGAGGAATCCAGTGCCTGAACAACGCCGGATCGGCTACCACTGGAACCTGCGCGCCCTGATGGCCCAACGCAACCTCTGGAAGACCACCGAGCTGATGCCCCTGCTCCGCTCCCGCGGGATCAACCTCTCCGAGAGCCAGGTCTACCGCCTCGTCACCGGCACCCCCGACCGCATCCCGGCACGGACCTTCGCGGCCCTGTGCGACATCCTCGACTGCACCCCGAACGACCTCTTCGAGCCCTTCGTCGAGATGCGCGCGGCCCAGACGGCGAACGCCCCGAAGCGCAGCGAGGACCTCGGCATCCAGCCTGGCAGCCCGATCGCCAAGCGCGTCCGGCTCGTGAAGCCCGACGAGGGTGAGTAGGCCCCGCAAGGCCGAGGACCCCGCACGCTGGCCGGTCCCCTGCTCGCGCTGCGACCAGCACCACAAGACCGTCGCCAACTGGCCCGACGGCGGGGTCTGCGGCTACTGCTACCAGCAGGCCAAGCGCATCCGCGGCACCTGCGCCTGCGGCCACGAAGGAGTCCTGCCCGGCCTGATCGACGGCGCACCGGCCTGCCGCGGGTGCTCCGGGGTCCGCCTGAATGTGGACTGCAAGTCGTGCGGCGCCGAGGACGAGCTCCACAGCGGCGGCCGATGCTGGAGCTGCGTCCTCGGAGACACTGTCGACAGCCTCCTCGCCGACCCGTCCCGCGGGACTGTCACGCCCGAGCTCGTCCCGCACGCGGCGGCGCTGAAGTCGATGAAGCGGGCCAACAGCGGCCTGACCTGGATCCGGCAGGAACACGTCACCGCGTTCCTCCGCCAGCTCGCGGTCGTCCCCTCGGTCACCCACGACGCCGTAGACGAACTGCCCAGCTCCCCCACCCGCGAATACGTCCGGGGCCTGCTCGTCGAGCACGGCGTCATCCCCCGCCGCGACGAACTCAACGCCCTCTACGGGGAATGGGCGAAGCAGGCCCTCGACCGCGTGGACGACCCTGCGAACCGCGACCTCGTCCGGCGATACGTGCGCTGGCATCACCAGCGCCGGATGAACCAGATGGACGAAGTCAGCCGCGGCACCTTCCTGCGGAGCAAGCAGACCGTGACCGTGGCGATCGACTTCCTGAACTGGCTCACCGCCAGAGGAGTCGCCCTCGCGGAACTCCAGCAGGGCGACCTCGACGCGTGGCAGGCCGAGGGGTCGACGACCCGCGGGATCGCGGACCGATTCCTCAAATGGGCCATCAAGACCAACGCCGCACCTTCGGGCCTGAAGATGGTCCCGCACAGGCGTGGAACCAGCCCGAGGCTCAGTGCCTCCGCCCAGGACGAGGCCGTCCAGCAAGTAGTCCACACCGACCAGCTCACACCGCGGGACCGCGCCGCCGCGATCCTGGTCATCGTTTTCGGCCAGCAGATCGACGACGTCGCCACCCTGACCTGGGACGACGTGGCGGTAAGCGACGAACTGGTCACCGTCCGGCTCGGAACCATCGAGATCGCACTGCCCGACCCGCTTGATGTCCCATGGCGGCAGCTCGCGTCGGAACCCGGCCATGGGCTCACCGCCGCTCACCCCAACAGCAACTGGGTCTTCCGCGGCACCTCCCCCGGACGGCACATCTATCCCGGGCACCTGAGGCAGCGTCTCCGAACCGTCTTCAGCACACGCGCCGCCCGACTCGGGACCCTCCACGAACTCACCAAGCTCGCACCCGTTCCCATCATCGCCGAGACACTCGGCTACGCCCCCGCCACCATCGAACGCCATGCCATCGACTCCGCCGCGGCCTACGCCGAATACGTCGCCGCCGTAAGGACCTAGCGGCTGCCGGAGAGGGACATTGATGCTCCCCCAATGATGCGTTCAACGCCCGGTGACGGGGATCATTTGGCTGGGCCCATACGAGCTCTCAGGAAGAACGGATCACTCGAAGCAGCTCATCTCCGGACCGCACAAGTACCACGTCTTCGTCGAGACCATCGGGCAGATGCCCACGTTGTCCCTCATCCGTGATGCACGTCGGGCATCCCACCGGAAGGATTACCCAATCCGCCGCCCGTGCTCCTTCGACGAGGAGTCCCCACGGCCGCTCCCCGGAGATGTGGTTAGCCATCATGCCAGCGACGCCACCGCCACCAAGATAGACATCGGCCGAGCCGTCTCCGTACTCGACGAGCGCGAAGCCAAGGTCACGGTCCTCACGCACTATGAATGGCTGAAGCACCTGCCGCATTTGTTCGCCGCCGCCGGTGGCCCCGTCGCCGTCTCTGAAGCGCTGGAAGAACACGTCAAAGGACATGAGCGCATGTTCCCACAGCTCCGACCATCATGCGCGGATCCAGCCGCGCAAGGCCCAAGTCAGAGAGGCTCAGCGGGACAGCCCTCACCGAGCCACTCCCGTCTCATGAATACCCGCCTCTGCCAGTTAGCGAGAGAGGCCGCACCTCGCGCTCATCCGACCGCCGGCTAGCCCTCCGCTGCGCGATAGGCGGCGATCAACGACGGCGCATCTCCGCGCCACGGCGCGCCGTGACCCGGGATGACCCAGTCAACATCTAGGCCGGCGAGCCTGTCGATCGACGACGACGATCCGGCCTGGTCGTCCGTGAATGGCGCCGGCTGCGGGCCCTCGACGCCGGTCAGCACATGGCGAGTCGTAAGCTCGTCGCCAACGAACACCGCACGCACCGCCGGGACGTAGACGGCGATGCTTCCCGGCGAATGGCCAGGCATGGCGATGACCCGAGGCGAGCCCGGCAAAGGCAGGATGTCGCCACCCTGAACCGGAATGACCTCCCCTAGCGGCGGAATACGCAATCCACCCTTGCTGATCGCGTACGCGAAGAAGCGGATCATTGGACCGATCCGGCGCGGATCCTTCGGCGTGGCCGGCGGTCTGGCTCCCTTCGCGCGGTCAGCATCCTCGGCGCCGATGTAGACCGGGATGTTGAGCTCGCTCCGGAGTCGCTCCGCGAAGCCGATGTGGTCGCTGTCGCCGTGGGTGAGCACGATGCCCTTGATGTCGGACATCGGCCTCCCGATCTCCCCTAGCTCACGCACGAGGTCGCGGTAATGTCCTGGCAGGCCGGTGTCGACGAGGGTTATGCCGTCGTCGGCGACGATGAGGTGGGCGGCGACGATGTCATTGCCAATGCGGCGCAGTTGCGGGGCGAGTTCCATGAAGGCTACGATAATTAGCCATCGAGAGGAGATCAAGATGGCCGCGCCAGAAAAGACCACGCAGGAGGCGATTGTGGCGGCAGGGCGCGAGCTCGTCGAAAGGCGCGGGATGAGCGGGCTCACCATGCAGGCCGTTGCGGAGCGGGTCGGGGTTCGCGCCCCGTCGCTCTACAAGCGCGTGCGCAACCGCGGCGAGCTCGTCGACCTCGTAGTGGAAACCACCGTCGAAGATCTGGCTCGGGAGCTGCGGCACGCGACCGAGGGCATCCTTGACCCGCGGGAGCAGCTGAAATCGGCTGCGAACGCCCTGCGCTCCTTCGCACACGGACGCCCGAAGAGTTACGAGTTGATCTTCGGCCTCGCACGGGAGGCGAGTGGCCTGACGCGCACGGCGAGGGGACGCGCCGTCGCCCCTGTCCTCTCGGCGTGCTCGGCACTCGTTGGCCATGAGCAGGCCCTGGATGCGGCACGGCTCGTCACGGCGTGGGCCAACGGATTCATCACCATGGAGTTGGCCGAGTCGTTCCAGATGGGCGGGAACGTCGACCGCTCCTGGGCCTGGGGGCTGGAACGGATCGTGCGGGCCCTGTGAAGGCGTAGGCGTATCGTCGGAGCATGTGCCGTAACATTCACACGCTTCACAACTTCGAGCCAGCAGCCACCTCCGAGGAAGTTCACGCCGCCGCTCTGCAGTATGTGCGGAAGATCGCTGGCACGACGAAGCCGTCGAAAGCGAACCAGGACGCGTTCGACCGCGCCGTACACGAGATCGCCCACCTCACCCAACATCTTCTCGACGATCTGGTCGCCACGACGCCGCCCAAGAACCGCGAGGAGGAAGCCGCGAAGGCGCACGAACGTGCCGTACGGTCCGGGCGGTACGCAACGGCCTAGCGCGACCCTCCCCAGTACCAGGGTCGCTCCCCCGCTGTTGAGGGCGTCGCAAGGCCTTGAGGCATCCTCGCGACCAACATCCTGAGCGGCTCTGGTTCTTCACCTGGCGCCAGCGCTGCGGCAAGTTCACCGGCAAGCAACTCCTTGCGGCCTGAAGCGACCCCGCAGAAACGGTGCAGCTGGTGCGCCAGGGGCCGGCCCTGCCACGCAGGCTGCTGCCGCAGGGTCGCAAGCTTGGCACTGAGACCCAGCTTCTCGACAACCGCCATCGTGCGAGCCGTCCCGAGAGCCCGGATGAGCTCGTCCTCGAGGTCGGACTGGCAGACAAAGAACCCGTACGCAGGGAGGTCGCTTGCATCCCTCACCGGATGCCCCACGGCCCGAAGCGCCTTGATGACGAAATGCGCCTCGCCCGCGTCGCACAAGCCGACGACGTCCGCCTCCGGACGACGGCGAGTCGCCTCCGTGAGGGCGTGGCGGACATTCGTCACGCCGCCCATATCGACGAGGTCGATTCGCTGGGGATCAACTCCACGGGCGGACGCGAGTGCACGCACGGCCGCGACATCGCTGACGCCCTCGAGGAGTACGAGCGCTGTGCGCGGGGTCTCCCTCTCCCCCACGCGCGCCAACAGCTCCATAGGCGCCAAGCCTGTCAGCGTCCCCGACGGCCTGCAACAGGGCAGCGCCCTCAGCAGGTCATGAACCAAGAATTCCGCCAACTGAGGACTCCGAGATTGGATAATCAGCGCGTGAAGAGTGGGTTCTCGCCGCGCGGTGTTCCGCACGCAGGGCTGTCCCCGAACGATCAGCCTGCCGAGTTCTTCCGGGTCGCGTCCTCGTACCCCAGCACCTTCGCGCTCGGGCTCGGGGTCCATGGGACCGGTAAGAGCGTCTGGTCGCGGCAGGTCCTAGAGCTGGCGGGACAGCGCGGTGTCCGGGTGGCCGCTGATCCGTTCGAGGCCGACGTGCCCTATGCGTTCGCCGACAGGTTGGCTCGAGCGGCCGGCTGTCCGTCCGGTCCGACGCCGTCTGCGGACACGGCCGTGAAAACGGAAATCGCGCTCGACGCTCTGGCTCGCCTGCAGCGCAAGGCCGGCGGTCGAGGGCACGTCTGCCTCATCCTTGACGACCTGCAGTGGGCGGACAGCGAGTCTCTGCAGTTCACGAGGTATGTCGTCTCTCGCCTCGCCTACTTGCGCTCAATCGTCGTCGTCCTTGGCCGCCCTTCGGCTCGGGAGGCAGCCACGCCCCTCGGAGGCCCCGACCCCACCGTCTGGGGGCTCGTTCGCGAGATCGCCTTCGAACCGCTGGATGCGCCGCAGATCAGGGCCTATGTGGCGGAGACCTCCGGCCGCAGCATCTCGCTCCGCCTCGCAGAACGCATTCGGGAACGGTCCGGAGGGCTGCTCACCCTGATCGACGCGTGCGTCTCGGATGCCGAAGCGGCGGCGCCTGGAGAGCACTGGGACTGGCATGTGGGCTTCAATGGGACATTATCGGCGACGCTCGAGATGCCGCCCGCAGCAGCGGAGTCCGTGCGCCACGCCGTCGAAATCTGCAGCGTGCTCTCCTCGCCCACGCCGCAGGCCGAAGTCATCGCCCTCGCCGGACGCCTGGGGATGACCGCGGACCTGGATGCCGCGATCGATTCGGGCGTGCTGATCCGCCGGAGCGATGGCACCGTCGCCGTGCGGGACAGCCTGCTCGCCGATGAAGTGGCTTCGTCCTTGGACCGCGGAACGGCGACCGACATCCTGACAACGGCCGCAGAGCTGACTGACGACGGGCTCCGACGGCTCGAGCTGCAGCTAGCGGCGACGGAGAGCATCGGGCCTGCCCTCTTGGATCACGTCCGCATGAGTGCGGCCACCGCGCCGGCCCACAGGGTTGATCAGTCAGTTCGCTGCCTGAGGCGAGCCGCCGAGCTCTCCGTCGCCGCGGACCGCGACGAAATCCTCCTCGAAGCCTGCCTCCTCGCCGTCTCACACAGTGCGACCCAGCTCGTCCTCGACCTCATTCCCGCAATGCGCCACATGCCCGGGTCCCCCGTGAGGGACCTCGCGTTGGCGAACGCGCTACAGATCTCCGGCGACGCCGACGCAGCCCAGGACGTCTTGGGACACCTACTGGCGCGACCGGCAGACTTTCCCGACGCGCCCCTCGTGCGCGCGGAGGCCGCACTCCTGGCCGCCGTCACGCGAATGGTTCGTGAGGACTACAGTGGCGTCGGCCCGATCCTCGATCTCGCGTCGAAATGCATCGACGCGCTTCCCGGCCGCAGCCCCCAGGACCCGCGCCTCCTCCCCCTCTACCGCCCCCTCGACCTTCGGCTCCGCGCGGCCGCGCTCGCCCTCGTGAACACGGCCCGTCAGGGATCTGTGGCAGAGATGCCGGCCGCACTTGCGGCCCTCACGAAACTCACCGAGAGCGCGCCGCCGTCTCCGGGCCTCGTGGACGCCCTGACCTGCCTCGCCGGCGTGCACGTCAGACGGGGCGAGATCGCCGTCAGCATCGCCCTCCTTGAGCGCGCCCTTCGAGTGGCCCTCGTCGCGGGCGGCGGCTGGACTCTGGGCCAAGCGCGGTGCCTCTTGATCCTCGCCTACTGGCTGCTGGGACGGTACGACGACGCGCGATCCCTCCTCTCGACGGCGGCCATGACGATGCTGGACTCGATCGACATCTCGGTTCGACCGCTCGTGCATGCGCTGCGGTCCCTGATGGCTGCAACTGAGGGTGACGCCGAGAGTACCGAAGCCAGCCTGCTCGCGATGGGCGCGGCCAGAGTTCCGCAGTACAGCAGCGGCGGGCCACTGTTCGAACTGGTAGCTCGGGCCGAGGCCGCACGGGGCCGCGGAGACTTCGAACGCATCCTGGAAGTCCTCTCTCCCTCGACGCTCGCCTCCGCGGGACTGCAAAGCCACGGAATTGTTGCCTACCGCATCGAGGCGCTCGCCGCGCTCGGCCAAGCAGAGACGGCCGACCGCGAACTTGCCCGCTTCCGGAGCGCCCTCGAGCCCGGCCAGCCCCTTCCCTACGGGGACCTCGACTGGCTCGAGGGACGAGTTCACGAAGCCTTTGGCCTCTATGCCCAGGCGATCCGCAGCTACCACCGCGCGGCATCCCGGACCACTTTTCCGCTTCCGGCCGCCCGGGCGCGCAAGGCACTCGGACGCGCGCAGATGGCCGCGGGCGGCACGGCGGCAGGCCACCACAATCTCAGGGCCGCCCGGGACGCTTTGAAGCAACTGGGCGCCGTCCCGTATTGGCAGATCGCGACGCAAACGCTGGGCGAGGCGCCCGTGACTCCCCAGATGCTTCCCGCAGACCTGTCGGCGCGGGAACGCGAGGTGTACCGCCTCGCGCGGGACGGCTGGACCAACGGTGAGATCGCGGAGGAACTCTCCATATCGCCCGCGACGGCCGCGTTCCACATGCGCAACATCCTGGCCAAGACGGGCGCACGCTCCCGCAGGGAGCTCCGCTAGCCCACAGGCGGACCTATCAGCTCTGATAGGTTTCCGCGGTCTGGGCGGTGCACATGCGGCGGGAGCGTAGCTTCTGAAATCGATGGGACTGGCGCCGAAAGAGCGAGCGCCACGGGAACATGGGGGCAAAATTGAAGGCATACGCGTGCGTATATTCGGCCCTGTCCGACGGCACCACCTCGGTCCTGGTCTGCAAGAAACGGGAAAAGGGCTACTTCTTCCGTCACGAGAATGGTGACGGCGTTGTCTACGTCAACGGAACGGCGCTCCCCGGCGCGGGAGGCGACTGCCTTCCCGGGGGCTGGCTGAGGCATCACGAGTCATTGGGTGTCGGCGCCGCGAGGGAATGGCTAGAAGCCACGAATTACGGCCCGCTGCCGCAGAACGCCAGAACTCAGTCGTGGGGAGCGGCATACGGCGCCGCGTATTTCAGGGCGGAGCCGAATCGCCTTGAGGAGATCTGCGGCCACCTCACCGCGGAATCGCTTCACCAGGCCGCCCTCGCAGCCCAAGGAATCAAGGCCCGGAAAATCAAGAAATACTCAGAGATCAAGGCCAATTTCCCGGAATCCCCCGCCAATAACGACATCGAATCCATCGAGATCTGGAATCTCGAGGAGCGCTGGCCCGAGATTCAGAAATGGCACGATCCCGCGAGCGGTCTCAACTGGTATTACAACATCCTGAAGCACCTCAAAGAAGTCGCGAGGCCTACGATGGTCGCGTGACGACCGCTTCAGGCAAGGCGAACGACGACGGCGGCGCCCCCGAGCGCCGTCTGGGCGCCAAGGGTGCACTGCGTCGCGAGCAGATCCTTGAAAGCGCCATCGCCCTCTTCGCGGAGCGCGGCGTCGACGCGGCATCGCTGCGCTCCCTCGGCCAGGCCATCGGCGTCTCCCACACCGCCCTGCGGCACTACTTCTCGTCCCGCGACGAGCTTCTCATCGAGGTATACCGGGCCCACGAGGCCGGCACGGCCCCCGAGCCCTCCTCGGACCAAGCGCAACCCGTGCGGGCCATGTCCGAAACGGCTGAGCACAATCGCGCCATCCCCGGCCTGGTCCAGCTCTACGCAACGCTCACCACAGATGCGCTCCAGGAGCAGCATCCGCAGACGCAGGAGTTCGTGCGGGAGCGATTCCGTGCGCTCCGCGCGAGCATCGCTGCCGAGGTCGAGGAGGGCCAGCGAGCGGGACGGGTTTCGAGGGACCTCTCCCCCGCGGACGTGGCTTCCCTCATTATCGCGGCGTCGGACGGCTTGCAGGTGCAGTGGCTCCTGGACCCGGAGGCGGTCGACGTCGGGCGCGCTCTGTCCCTCCTCGAGAGGATGCTGCCGGACCGGGATTAGGGCGCCCCTTGCGCCGGCCCCTGGCCTTCCGCGTACCATCGAAACGGTAACTTTCCACTGGAAAGTTTTTTGACCGTCCCGGGCAGGAGACCATGGCCGATACCTCAGTCCTCGCCGGCGCCACTTCGCTCACGCGCTGGCGCAATGCGATTATCGCCGCCTTCGGGCTGGGCGGGATCTCGGTATCTGCGTGGGGTCCGCGGCTCCCTGCCGTGACGGCCGGTCTCGGGGTCAACACCGGGACGATCGGGCTCCTCCTGGCATGCGTCACGGTGGGTTCCGTGACGGGACTCGTCCTCGCGACGCCGCTCCTGCACTGGCTCGGCAGCCGACGCAGCGTGACGGGGTCCATTCTCCTCGTGGCGTCGGGACTCGTGCTCATGGGCCTCTCGGTGATCACGGGGGCGCTGCCTTTCGTCGCCGTTTCCTTCGCGGTCACGGGCCTCGGCATCGGCACCCTTGATGTTCTGATCAACGTCGAAGGCTCCGCCGTGGAGCGCACGGCCCGGCGCACGCTCATGCCGCTCATGCACGCCGCGTGGTCGGTGGGCGCCGCCGTCGGGTCTGGGATCGGCGCGGCGTGTGCTGCGCTGGGCGTCACGCCATCGGTGCAGTTCATCGGTGAGGCGATCGTCGTGGCGACCGTCGCGCTCGCGATGTCCGGGTCGATCCCCGCGGGAACCCGCGAGGAGGACCACGGCGCCCCGCTGGGCCGGGCCGACAAGATGCGCCAGTGGCTCCGTGGCTGGACGGACTGGAGGCTCCTGCTGATTGGCGTCGTCATGCTCGGCGTCGAGCTCGGCGAAGGCTCCGCCAACAACTGGCTCACCCTCTCCGCTCAGAACAGCCACGGCGAGACCGCCGCGGTCGCCGCCCTCTTCTTCACCGTGTTCGCGACCGGTGAGGCGCTCGCCCGCATCTTCGGCGGCCCGATCGTCGATCGGCTCGGGCGCGTCCGAACCATCCAGCTCACCACGGCCCTCGGCATCGTGGGCCTGGCCCTCTTCATCCTCGGCGGCACGGCATGGCTCACGCTGCCCGGTGTCGTCCTGTGGGCGGTGGGCGTGTCCATGGGGTTCCCGCTCGGTATGTCCTCGGCGGCCGAAACTGGGCCGAATCCCGCCGCGCGCGTGAGCGTCGTCGCCTCGATCGGCTACCTTGCGAACCTCGCGGGCCCGCCCGTGATCGGGCTCCTCGCCGAGTCGACGGGGCTGCTCGGCTCATTCTGGCTCATCGTCGCGCTCATGGCGGCGGCATTCGCCGCGGCGGGGTCCCTCCGGCGCCCCCGCTGACGGCTCGCCGGGAGCGGGCGACGGCGACGCTCACGAAGGCGCGCCCGGGAGCCTCTGGACCTTGGTCCGCTCCCGGGCGCACGCACGCCTCTCAAGCACTTCCATCATCCTCGCGGGGCGGCGCGAAATCCACACGCTCGAGCCCCGGCGAGGGCCGTCAGGCGCCGACGTAGGCCGCGAGGTGCTCGCCGGTGAGCGTCGACTTCGCCGCGACAAGCTCCGCCGGGGTGCCCTCGAACACGATCCGGCCGCCGTCGTGCCCCGCGCCGGGCCCGAGGTCGATGATCCAATCCGCGTGCGCCATGACCGCCTGGTGGTGCTCGATGACGATGACCGATTTGCCGGAGTCTACGAGCCGGTCGAGCATGCCGAGCAGCTGCTCGACGTCCGCGAGGTGGAGGCCGCTCGTCGGCTCGTCGAGCACGTAGACCCCGCCCTGCTCACCCATCTGGTTGGCCAGCTTGAGCCGCTGCCGCTCGCCGCCGGAGAGGGTCGTCAGCGGCTGACCCAGGCTCACGTAGCCGAGCCCCACGTCCTCCATCCGAGCGAGGATCGCGGCGGCTGCGGGCGTCTTCGCCCCGCCCTTCCCGAAGAAGGTGTGGGCCTCGGAGACCGGAAGGTCAAGCACCTCCGCGATGTTCAGGCCACCGAAGCGATACTCGAGCACCTCGGCCTGGAAGCGCTTGCCGCCGCAGTCCTCGCACGGCGTGGACACGGTCTCCATGAACCCGAGTTCCGTGAAGATCATGCCGTTGCCGTTGCACGTTGGGCAGGCGCCCTCGGAGTTGGCCGAGAAGAGCGCGGGCTTGACCCCGTTGGCCTTCGCGAAGGCCTTGCGGATCGGCTCGAGCAGGCCCGTATACGTGGCCGGGTTGCTTCGACGCGAGCCCCTGATGGCGCTCTGGTCGATCGCGACCACGCCTTCGCGCCCCGACACGGAGCCATGGATGAGCGAGCTCTTGCCAGAGCCGGCGACCCCGGTCACGGCGACGAGCACGCCCAACGGGATGTCGACGTCGACCGCTTGGAGGTTGTGGATGCTCGCCCCGCGCACCTCGAGCGTGCCGGACGGCGTGCGGACCGCCTCCTTCACGGTGACGCGGTCCTCGATGTGCCGGCCCGTGACCGTGCCGCTGCCCCGGAGGCCGTCGATCGTTCCTTCGAAGCAGATCGTGCCGCCGCCCGAGCCGGCCCCGGGCCCGAGGTCGACCACGTGATCGGCGATCGCGATCATCTCGGGCTTGTGCTCGACCACCAAGACGGTGTTCCCCTTGTCGCGGAGGCGCAGCAGCAACTCGTTCATGCGCTGGATGTCGTGGGGATGCAGCCCGATCGTGGGCTCGTCGAAGACGTAGGTGACGTCAGTGAGCGAGGAACCGAGGTGCCGGAGCATCTTGATTCGCTGCGACTCGCCACCCGAAAGAGTCCCCGACGGCCGGTCGAGGGAGAGATATCCGAGCCCCAGCTCGACGAACGCGTCGAGATTCTCCCCGAGGGCGTTCAGGAGCGGCGCCACCGTGGGCTCGCTGAGCCCGCGGATCCACTCTGCGAGATCCGTGATCTGCATCGAACAGGCGTCGGCGATGGTGAGGCCTTTGATCTTTGACGTGCGCGCACCCTCGCTGAGCCGGGTGCCGCCGCATTCTGGGCACGGCGCGAACGTCGCGAGACGCTCGACGAACGCACGGATATGGGGCTGAAGCGAGTCGATGTCCTTGCTCAGCATCGACTTGCGGATCTTCGGAATCAGCCCCTCGTAGGTGAGGTTGATGCCCTTCGCCCTGATCTTGGTCGGCTCCTTGTGGAGGAACGCGTGGAGTTCCTTGTCCGTATAGTCACGGATGGGCTTGTTCCCGTCGACGAAGCCCGATTCGCTGAAGGTCCGGACCAACCACCCGTCCGCGGTGTAGCCGGGAACCAGGATGGCGCCCTCGTTGAGCGACTTGGTCTCGTCGTACAGCTGGGTGAGGTCGATGTCGGAGACAGTACCCCGCCCCTCGCATCGCGGGCACATGCCTCCGTGGTAGATGGCCTCGCGCACGATCGTCTTCTCCCCCGTCGCGCTCGTCATGACCCCGCTCGCTTTTCGGGTCGGAACGTTGAACGAAAAGGCGGTCGGCGGCCCGACGTAGGGCGAGCCGAGGCGGCTGAACAGCACTCGCAGGATCGCATTGGCATCAGTCACCGTGCCGACCGTGGAACGCGCGTTGGCCCCCATCCGCTCCTGGTCCACGATGATCGCCGTCGTCAGCCCCTCGAGGACGTCGACGTCCGGTCGGGCGAGGGACGGCATGAACCCCTGCAGGAACGCGCTGTAGGTCTCGTTGATCATCCGTTGCGACTCGGCGGCGATCGTGTCGAAGACGAGCGAGCTCTTGCCCGAGCCCGAGACGCCCGTGAACACCGTGAGGCGGCGCTTCGGGATCTCGATGCTGATGTCCTTGAGGTTGTTCTCGCGCGCGCCGTGGACCCGGATCAGGTCGTGGCTGTCGGCGACGTGCGGCGCGGCCTGCCGCGCGTCCGCACTCGTGGCCATGCTCATCGTCTCTCCCTCTCGTGGGCTGCGTAGCTCTTCCGGCACCATGTCTCTGTCGATCATGCTATGGCGGCACATGGGTTCGCGCTTCTCGAATCCTGACCGGCCCCGTTTCGTGGCGCCCGCCGGTAGGCTGAGGCAATGGCCGAGGTTGCCTCCGTCACAGATTGGCTCATCGACTCCGATCCCGCGCTGCGTTGGCAGGTCGAGCGCGATCTCTTGCGTGCGCCAGAGGACGTGTGGGAGGCGACGCGGCGGCGAATCGCCACCGAGGGCTTCGGGGCACGGCTCCTCGCGCTGCAGGACCCGGACGGCCAGTGGGGGGGCGGCTCGTTCTTCCCCGGAGACTTCGATTTCCACGGCCCCGAAGCGGCCGACGGCGCGGGGCAGCCTTGGACGGCCACGACCTGGACGCTCAACTCGCTTCGGGAGTGGGGTCTGGATGCCTCCCGCCTCGAAGGCACGGCGGCGCTGCTCGAGGCGAACAGCCGCTGGGACTACAACGGCCTCCCCTATTGGGCCGGCGAGGTCGACTGTTGCATCAACGCGTCCACGCTCGCCAACGGCGTGTGGCTCGGGGCGGACGTCTCCTCGATCGCCCAATGGTTCCTCGACCACCAGATGGACGAGGGCGGATGGAACTGCGAATGGGTTGAGGGGTCCACGCGCTCCTCGTTCCACTCGACGCTCAACGCGCTCAAGGGCCTGCTCTTCTTCGAGGCCGCCACGGGCGGAGACACGGCGCTCCGCGAGGCCCGGCGGGCCGGCGAGGAGTACCTCCTGCGGCGCGGACTGCTTCGGCGGGCGACCACCGGGGAGATCGTCGGCCCGTGGGCCACGACGTTTGCCTATCCGTTCCGCTGGAAATTCAGCGCGCTCAACGCGGTCGGCTACTTCCGCTCTGCCTCCCTCTACGACGTCGCAGGTCCCGACCCGCGCCTGGAGGACGCCGTCGAGCTCATCCGGGCCGCGCGCCAGCCCGACGGGACGTGGATGCAGGAGGCCCGCCTTCCCGGCCGGGTGTGGTTCGAGGTCGACGTCCCGCCCGGCGAGCCGTCGAAATGGCTCACGTTCTATGGAATGCGGGCGCTGGAATGGTGGGACACGAGAAGGGTAAATCCGCGTGCAGAGTTCTGAGCCCGTCCGCATCGGCATCATCGGGGCCGCGTTTCGGGCTCAGTACTTCATTCGCCTCGCGCTCCGGTTCCCGGGCGAGCTCGAGCTCGTCGGGGTCGTGGCGCGGCGCGAGGAGACCCGCCGCGAGGTCGCCGAGCAGTGGCGCGTCCCCGTGTACCAAACAGCGGAGGAGCTCGTCGAGGACGGCTCCCCAGAGTTCGTGATCACAAGCGTGAGCTGGGACGCCAACCCTGGCGTCATCGAGGCCTTGGTCTCGAGGGGCGTCGCCGTCCTCTCCGAGACACCGCCCGCGCCGGACCTCGAGGGCCTCCGGCGCCTCTGGGGGCGCGTGGGCGAGTCGGGCCTCGTCCAGGTCGCGGAGCAGTACATGCGCCTGCCCACTCACGCGGCGCGGCTCGCCGCCGTACAACGCGGCCTCATCGGCGAGCTCAGCTCGGTCCAGATCTCCTCGACGCACCTCTACCACGCGGCCAGCATCATCCGAACGTTCCTCGGCGTCGACTTCGAGGCGGCCAGCGTGAGCGCACGGAACTTCGCGGGTCCCCTGGTGCTCCCCGCCGACCGCGGTGGGTGGACCCACGACCTGGCTCCCCGCCGGGCCACGACGACGATCGCGACGCTCGAATTCGAGAGCGGCCGGAGCGCGGTCTACGACTACACCGACAACCAGTCCCGCAATCATCTGAGGTCCCGCAGGCTCCTCCTGCGTGGAAGCACGGGAGAGATCAGCAACGACCGCCTCGTGCGGATCGTCGACGCAGAGACGATCCTCGAGTCCCGGATCGAGCGGCGGCAGTCGGGCTACGAACTCGACCACGAGGGCTTCGACACCGCGCACCTCAGCTTGGACGGCGAGGTCCTGTGGCGCAATCCGTTCGTCGGCATGCGCTTCAACGACGAGGAGATCGCGCTGTCCTCGATGCTGCTCGAGACGGCCGAGTGGGTTCGGGGCTTCGGGCCCGCGCCGTACCCGCTCGCGCAGGCCGCCCAGGATCATGTCGTCGGCCTCGCGATCGAACGCTCCATCGCCGAACAGTCGATCATCACGACGGCCGCGGAGGACTGGTCGCGGAGCTAGCCGGCCGACCGCCGTCGTCCGGGCAGCGCGAGCGCCACGAGGCACGCGACGATGAGGCCCATCCCGAGCCAGCCGAACCACGGGAGCCGCTCGCCAACCACCGCGACCGCGAGCACCGCGGCGACCACGGGCTCGGCGAGCGAGACGGTGGTCGCGGTGCTCGACGCGACGCGGCTCAGCCCCCAGCCGAACAGCAGATAGCCCACGAACATGGGCACGGCCGCGAGGTACGCGCCGACCGCGAGATTGGTCCACGAGTCGAGGAACGGTCGCCCCACGGTGACGAGAACGGCGAGGAGGACCACCGCCGCAACCGCAAACGTCGCACCGACCGACGCCCGGGACGGGACGCCAAGTCGCATGAGCCGATGCGACGTCCAGGAGTACCCCGCATAGGTTGAGGCGGCCAGCACCCCGAGGAGCACGCCAACTACCGTCTGGGCGCCCTCGCCTCCCGCGGCACCGCCGCGCGCGAAGCTCAGGAGAACGGCTCCGGCGACCCCGAGCGCCGCACCCGACGCCCATTGGACGGTCAGGCGCCGGTTGTCGAGGAGCCGTTCGATGACTGCGGACGCCACGGGCGCCCCGCCGATCGACACGGCCGTGCCGATGGCCACGCCCGCCATGCGCATCGAAGTGTAGAACGCCACCGAATAGAGGGCGACGGCGGCACCGCCGACGACGACGAGAGGCCACGAGGCGGCAATGAGCCGCGAGCTTGCAGCAATCTGCCGTGCCGAGGTCGCCGCAAGGAGGACGCCGCCGACGCCCATCGACGCCGCGCCAATCGCGAGCGGGCTCACCGACCCCGCGAGCGCCGACGCCGTTCCCGTGGTTCCCCACAAGATGGACGCGAGCAGGACGCACACGATCCCGAGCGCGTGTCCGTCGCCCCGATCGTTCGCCCCAGCACCAAGCACTCCCCCAATCTAGTTGTACCCGGCCATCAGGTT
>NZ_JBKZWT010000140.1:0-8991 GCF_047759905.1 Sinomonas sp. G460-2
GAGGAACGCGTCGGTCCCCTCGCGCATGTCCTCCGTGCCGAACGCCGCACGGAAGGCGCGGGCCTCCGCGTCGAGGCCCTCCGCCGTCGGGCGTCCGGTCGCCTCGTTGATGGCTCGCTTTGAAAGCGCGACGGCGGTGGGCGACTTCGCGGCGATCTCGCCGATGGTCTCGGCGGCCGCGGCGAGGAGCTCCTCGCGGTTCGCCAGGACACGGTTGACGAGGCCCAGCCGGTACGCCTCGTGCGCGTCGATGCGGCGGCCCGTGTAGATGAGCTCGCGCGCCATCCCGAGGCCCACGCGCTGCTGGAGCCGGACGGAGCCGCCGAAGCCCGGGACGAGGCCCAGGTTCACTTCGGGCTGGCCGAACTGGGCTCGTTCGCTCGCGTAGATGAAGTCCGCCGCGAGGGCCAGCTCGCAGCCGCCGCCCAGCGCGTACCCGTCCACGCACGCGATGACGGGGACCGGGAGGGCCTCGAGGGCGAGCGTCACGGCGTGCATCGACCGCCCATAGAACTCGCCCTCGTCCGGGTTCATGGCGGTCAGCTCGCGGATGTCGGCTCCCGCCACGAACGCCTTGCCGCCCGCGCCGGTGAGGATGACGCCGCGGACCTGCCACGCGCCGTCGGCCGCCGTGCCGGGCCCGCTCGCGAGGCCGGAGCCGCCCACATTGTTGAGCACCTCGCACACCTTCGCGAGCTCTTCGACGACCTTGCCGGAGAGGGCGTTGAGTGCTTCGGGGCGGTTGATGGTCACGGTGGCGACGCCGTTGGACGTCTCGATGGTCAGGGTCTCGAAGCTGCCGAAGTCCATGGGGCACAGGCTACCGCCCTGCACCCGCGAGAGTGCACGTCATCCGCGAGAGCGCACGTTTCGCCGCGTTCTTAGGTCCGCTTTCGCGGGAACTGCCCGCGTTCGGTTGCCGAACACCGCGGGGCCTGATCGACCTTCGAATGTCGCGGGAGGGGTCAGCCCTTGGGCACCTCCACGCGTTCGCTTGGGCATCCGCTGACGTCGAAACACGACGCGACGACGACATGTACCTTGTCGAGCGGCGCCGACGTCGGAACAGGCGTGTACACGTAGAGCAGCACGGTCACGGACCCGCCCGGAGGGATCTGGGGGTCCAGATCGAACTGGTACGCAGGGTCCGTCGAAGCCACGTCGTTCGTGTCGGCCTCGCAGTAGTCGGCAGGGGCGCCTCCGGTGAAAGTCACCGTGGAGGTGCATGGGAAGGAGGTGCCGAAGGCCGGGGCATCAGGCTGAGGCACTTCGAGCAAGAAGTAGCTCTGACCCCCGCCCTGCGGATCGGCGAGGACCACGCCATTGGGCTTGAGCGGCTCGGTCCGGTCCTGGGCCGGATTCGTGATCTGCACCGACACGGTCACGAGTTCCTGCCCGGGTGGCGCCACGACGTGGGAGCTTCCCCAGCCAGTGTCGAGCTGCGTGGCCGCGCGCGCTGACGCCGGTCCGATGAGGTAGGGAAAGCCTCCCACGGTCACCTTCGTCGATGGTCCACGGGTGCCGGAGGCGCTCGGCGGCGAGCTGGTGCTCGTGCTCTGGGGAGGATGCGACTCGGCGTTCGGCGTTCCCGCGGGCGGAGGCGACGGGTTCCCTGAGCCGCCACCGCATCCCGTGAGTGCCCCCGTCAGAACGATGCAGGCCGCCAGCGCCATCGACGTTCCGCGCGACATGACCCCTCCTTGACCCGCATCGGTACTGGGCCGGACCCTACGCTTCCGTGCTAGTAATGATGAGCAGCGACGCAGGCCCGAGCTAGGGCCGTCGGGCCCGAGCAGACTCCCGAACACCGCTAGGCTGAGCTCATGGCGACGGAGCAGACGCGTGCCCGGCTCACCGGGACCGGCGGCCACTTACGTGGGAGCGAGGGCACGACGACGGCGTCCACGGACGCCGCGCCCTACTCGCCGCGCATCGCGGTCACGTGGGCGGACACAGCCCCTTCTCACGAGGCGTGGTTCCACGCCGAGCTCGACGCCCTGACTCGCAGCGCCGCCGCGGCCGTCGAGCGCGCGGGAGGCACCGTGACGGTCCTCGACGCAGCGGACCCGCTGCTCGCAGCCGCCCTCCTGGACCCGGGCGCCGCGTGGGACGGCCTGCTCGTCATGGGCGGCGGCGACGTGGACCCCGTCCTGTACGACGGCGACCCCGGCCACCCGGCGATCTCCGGCGTCGACGCGAACGCGGACGCGTTCGAGGCCTCGGCGATCCTCCAGGCGCTCGAGACGGGACGGCCCGTGCTCGGCATCTGCCGCGGCCTGCAGATCATCAACGTCGCGCTCGGCGGGAGCCTGCATGAGGACCTTGACCGCGGCGAGGCCCTCGGCGCGGACGGCATCCACCGCAACCACGCCGACCCGACTGGCCCGATGGTCCTCCACGGCGTCGCGATCGAGCCGGGCACCCGGCTGGCGGAAGCACTCGGCGCCACGGCGACGGTCGTCTCTGGCCACCATCAGGCCGCCGCACGGGTCGCCCCGGGGCTTCGCGTCGCCGCGACCGCGCCGGACGGCGTGATCGAGGCCCTCGAGTCGGCGGATCCCGCCCGGTGGCTCGTCGCCATGCAGTGGCACCCCGAGGACCCCCAGACGGACCCCGCCCAGCTCGACGCCGTCATGCGCGCGTTCGTGGCGGCGTGCCGGGAGGCCGGTTCCGCCATGGCTCCGTCAACAACCCCGCAGCAGACCCAGGAGGTCACCACCCGATGAGCGAGCACGTCCTCGCCGAGGTCCGCGGCGGCCTCGGCATCCTCACCCTCGACCGCCCGCGGGCCCTCAACTCGCTCGACCTCGGCATGGTGCTCGCCCTCGAGCGGCACCTCCTCGAGTGGGCCGACGCGCCCGAGGTGCGCGCCGTCGTCGTGCGCGGTGGCGAGCGCGGGCTGTGCGCCGGGGGCGACGTGCGCGCGCTCTTCCGCGGGTCCGACGCCGACGCCGTGCGCTTCTGGACCGAGGAGTATCGGCTCAACGCCCTCATCGGCCGGTACCCCAAGCCCTACCTCCCGCTCATGGACGGGATCACGATGGGCGGCGGGCTCGGGATCTCGGCCCACGCGCCGCGCGCCTCGGGATCGGTGCGCGTCGTGACGGAGCGGACCCTCGTCTCGATGCCGGAGACGCGGATCGGCTTCACGCCGGACGTCGGCATGAGCCTCCTCCTCGCGAACGCCCCCGGCGAGCTCGGCACGCACCTGTGCCTCACGTCCGGGCAGGCTGGGGGAGCGGACGCGATCCTGCTCGGGTGGGCGGACGCGATGGTCCCGTCCGAGCGCCTCGACGAGCTCGTGGACGCGCTCGCCGAGGCGAGCTCTGCACTCGCGAGCTCTGCGCTCGCGGGAGCGGAGGGTGGCCGGGGAGCCGAGGGTGGGCAGCCCAGCTGGGCGTACGACGTCGTTGCCTCCTTCGCCGTCGAGCCCCCGCCCGCGGCGCTCGCCGGGGGGCGGGAGTGGATCGACGACGCGTACGCGGGGGAGTCCGCGGCCGAGATCGCGGCGCGGCTCGCCGAGCTCGCCGCTGGCGGTAGTGCGGCCTCCGAAGCGGCAGGTGCCGCGCTCGCCGGGCTGCGGAAAATGTGCCCGTTCTCCGTCGCGGTGACCCTCGCGGCCCTGCGCCGTTCGCCCAAGCTCGGCTCCCTCGAGGCGGTCCTGGCCCAGGACCTTGCGCTCGGGGAGGCGCTCATCGCGCGCAGCGACTTCCGCGAGGGCGTGCGGGCGCTGCTGATCGACAAGGACGGCGCGCCCGCGTGGGAGCCGTCGCTGATCGAGGACGTGGACCCGGAAGAGGTCGCCGCTGCGTTCGAGCCGCGTCCCTCCGTGCCGGCCTAGGACCGGACCCGTCGCCGGAGGTCCGGCTTGTCGGTCGGGCCGGCCGTCCGCTCGGCAATCCATGGCCCGGTCCCCTCGGAGGCGTCGAGGACGCCCGCCTCGAGCCAGGCGAAGTCGCCCGCGAGGACGCGCTTCGTGATCCCGTGGTCGCCGGGGTCGGTGTTGACCCAGAGCGCGTCGAAGAGGGCCTCGACCCGGAGCCGTGACTGCTCGCAGAAGGCGTCGGCGAGATCGCGCCCGTTCGAGCCTCCGGGCGCCCCGGTGGTCCGGAGGTGCTCCGCCCAGCTGCACGCGGCCGACATCGCGAACAGTTCGGCGCCGATGTCCACGACGCGGCCCAGGAACGCCTGCCTGTGCTCGAGCCCGGCCTGCCAGCGGCCCATGCCGGCGAACGTGTGGCGCGCGAGCCGCCGCGACGCCCGCTCGACGTAGCGCAAGTGCTTTCCCAGGGGCCCGAACTCGCGGAACGCGCGCGGATCCATCCCGGGGCCCGCGAGGAGGCCAGGAAGCCAGCGTGCGTAGAAGCCCGAGGCCTCGCGCGCCGCCTTGGCCTTCTCGGACAGGCTCGCGTCGGCGCGCGCGAGGCTGCCCGCGGCGGCCAGATGGGCGTCCACGGCTTCGCGGGCGATGAGCAGCTGCATGATCTCGGTCGAGCCCTCGAAGATCCGGTTGATCCGGAGGTCGCGCACGAGCTGCTCGGCGGGCACGCCGCGCTCGCCGCGGGCCCGGAGCGACGCCGCCGTCTCGTAGCCGCGCCCGCCGCGGATCTGGAGGAGTTCGTCGGCGACCTTGTACGCCATCTCGCTCGCCCACAGCTTCGCGAGGGCGGCCTCGATGCGGACGTCCTTCATGCCTGCGTCCGCGAGGGCCGCGGAGAGCTCGAAGACGGCCTCGAGCGCAAAGGCCGTAGCGGCGATGAACGCGATCTTCTTGCCCACGGCCTCGTGCTGCCCAATGGGCCGGCCCCACTGGACGCGCGCGCTGGACCATTCGCGGGCGATCTTGAGCGACCACTTCGCGCCGCCCGCGCACAGCGCCGGGATGGAGAGGCGGCCGGTGTTGAGGGTTGTGAGCGCGATCTTGAGGCCCTGGCCCTCGCGGCCCACACGCTGCTCGGCGGGTACCCGCACGGTGTCGAAGCGCGTCACACCGTTCTCGAGGCCCCTGAGGCCCATGAACTGGTTGCGGTTCTCGACCGTGATGCCGGGCGAGTCCATCTCGACCACGAAGGCGGTGATCCCGCCCTTGCCCGCCGGGACGTCGCCGGCGGCGTCGTGGGGAAGGACGTTGGCCATGATGACCACGAGTTCGGCGATCACCCCGTTGGTCGTCCACAGCTTGGAGCCGTCCAGGACGTAGCTCCTGCCGTCTTCGGCGAGCTGCGCCGTCGTCGTCAATCGCGCGGGGTCGGAGCCGACGTCAGGTTCGGTGAGCAGGAAGGCCGTCACGGCGCCCGCGGCGCAGCGCGGCAGGTACTCGCGCTTCTGGGCGTCGGTGCCGAACATCTTGACGGGCTCGGGGACGCCGATCGACTGGTGCGCGGAGAGGAGGGCCCCCACGCTCGGGTGCACCGAGCCGAGGACCATGAGTGCCCGGCCGTAGTACGCGAGGGTGAGGCCCAGCCCACCGTATTCCTTGGGGATCTTCATGCCGAACACGCCGAGTTCCGCGAGGGCGCGGAGGTACTCGTCGGGGATCCGGTCCTCGGACTCGATGCGGGCGCCATCGAGGGTGCGCGCGAGCTCCTCGACCTTGCGGAGGAACTCCTCGCCCTCGGCGATCGCCTCGGCGGGTGGGACGGGCGGCGGGTAGATGAGGCCCCACTGGAAGTCGCCGAGGTAGAGGGCCTTGGCGAAGCTCGGACGCTTCCATTCGGTCTCGCGGCTCGCTTCGGCGACGGCCCGCGATTCGTCCCAGCCCGGCTCCTGGCTCGCGGCGTGGGTTCCCGAACTGGTCGTGTCCGTGGTCATGGCAGTCCCCTTGGTCCCCTGGGGCCGCCGCGGGCCGGTGACCCTTCAGCTGTCATTCCATGCTACTCCCGGGTCCTACTGGCCGGTAGGGAGGGTCCGGCTAGGCTCGGCGACGCCCGGTCCGCGCTCGATCGGGTCGGGTTGACATGTAGGAAATTTCCTACGTATCGTTGAGGCATGCCCCGACAGACCAAGGAGACGCCCACGGACCACGTGTTCGCGGCGCTCTCGCATCCGGTCCGCCGGGACCTGCTGTCGGCGCTGCTCGACGGCCCCGAGACGGCGCAGTCCCTCGCCGACCGCTATGCCATGGCCCGCCCGAGCGTCGCCGAGCATCTCAAGGTCTTGCGCGCCGTCGGGCTCGTTGCCGAGCGGCAGGCCGGCCGCCATCGTTTCTACTCCCTGACCCCCGAGCCGCTCGCGCTCCTGCGCGAGTGGCTCGAGCCCTACGAACAGTTCTGGCGCGGCCGGGTGCCCCGGCTCGCCGCGGTCCTCGAGGCCCACCCACCAACGCCCCCTTCAGCGAAAGGCCACCTCCCATGACCGAGACTGATCCCACTTCGGGTGTCGACGACCCCACGGTCATCCGCGTCGTCGACTTCCTCCCGCACGAGCCCGCCCTCGTCTGGCGCGCCCTCACGACTCCCGAGCTCCTGGCCAAGTGGCTCATGCCCAACGACTTCGCGCCGATCGTGGGCCACCGCTTCACGTTCCGCACCGACCCGATCCCCGCCACGCGCTTCTCCGGAATCATCGCGTGCGAGGTTCTCGAGGTGCGCGAGCCCGAGCAGCTCGTGATCTCCTGGGCGGACGAGTCGCCGGAGAATGACATGAAGACCACCGTCACCTTCCGGCTCGAGGCGTACGACGGCGGGACTCGCCTCAGCCTGGTCCAGGCCGGCTTCCGTGCGGATCACCCGGGCGACCAGATGGCGCGCAAGATCATGGGCGGCGGTTGGGGCGGGCACATGTTCCGCCGCCTGGCCGAGGTGGCCGCCGAGGCCCACGGCGTGGCGCGCGAGGTCTAGCTGCCCCATGACGGGTGCCGCGAGGCTCGGATTTGCGGGCCTCTCCAGCGGGGCCTAGTATTTAACGCTGTCGTATGCAGTGGAATCCACTCTCGGCACTGAAGACACCGTCCAACCCGCGGCGAGGAACTTCGGCTGGCTCTCACCCCGCCTGGTAACCCTCCGGAAAGCTGCAGAACTACGGTGCATCAAGGTGACGGGACGCATCTGCGGACCGTCATTTTTACTGCAACTGTTGACTACAACTTGGAGGAGCGAACCGTGGCAGCACATTGCCAGGTGACCGGGGCGAAGCCCTCATTCGGTCACTCGATCTCGCACTCGCACCGCCGCACCAAGCGTCGGTTCGACCCGAACATTCAGAAGAAGCGCTACTGGGTGCCGTCCCTTCGCCGTAACGTGACCCTCACGCTCTCGGCGCGCGGCATCAAGACCATCGACGTGCGTGGCATCGATTCCGTCGTTGCCGAGCTCCTTGCGAAGGGAGTGAAGCTCTGATGGCCAAGAAGGATAAGGACGCTCGTCCGATCATCAAGCTCAAGTCCACCGCGGGGACCGGGTTCACGTACGTGACCCGCAAGAACCGCCGGAACGACCCCGATCGTCTCGTCATGAAGAAGTACGATCCGGTCGTCCGCAAGCACGTCGAGTTCCGAGAGGAGCGCTAAACCATGGCCAAGAAGTCCAAGATTGCCCGTAACGAGCAGCGCAAGGTCATCGTTGAGCGCTACGCCGCGCGGCGTGCGGAGCTCAAGAAGACCCTCGTCGACGAGAACGCGTCGGACGAGGCGCGCGAGGCCGCCCGCCTCGGCCTGCAGAAGCTTCCCCGCGACGCTTCGCCGGTGCGCCTCCGTAACCGCGACCAGATCGACGGCCGCCCGCGCGGCACGTTCCAGAAGTTCGGCATCTCCCGCGTGCGCTTCCGCGACATGGCGCACCGTGGTGAGCTTCCGGGCGTCACGAAGTCGTCCTGGTAAGCGGCACGTTCGCTTGCTGAGCCGCGCTGGTCAGCGCTGCTCGCCGCCCGTCCGCAGGGGCGGCACCCATAGTGGGTGCCGCCCCTGCGGCGTCTCTGCCTTTCCCGCGCACCCTTCCAACTGGGCGGCCGAACCGCCAGCATGGGACTCATGCAGAGCGTCTACCCGTCCGTCTTCCGGCTTTCGCGGGGCGCGGGAGCCAATGCCTACGTGGTGCTTGCGGGGGATGCGAGCCGAGCCGCCCTCATCGATCCCGGCATGCCGTGGGACGCGGGTTCCGTCATCGGGGAGCTCAGGCGGAACGGGCTACTCGACAAGGTCACCGACATCCTCGTGACGCATGCGGATATCGACCACGTGGGCGCCGCCCCCAGGGTTCAGGAGGCCACGGGCGCCGCGGTGTGGCTCGGACGCGCTGATGCCGAGGTCATGGATGGAACGCGCCGGGCATCGACGGCCTATCGCCGGCTCCTTGGCCGGTGGCACCCCGGCCCCTTCACGAAGGGGCTGTCACTGCTCGACGGCGGTGAGGAACCGTTCCCCGGGGTGGCCTCCCTCGCGACGCCGGGGCACACGCCCGGGCACATGGCCTTTACGTTCGGCGACGTGGTGTTCGCCGGGGATGCGGTCCTCGGCACCGACCATGGGTTCCGCCAATTGCCTGGCTTCTTGACGAGCGACCCGACGCAGGCGCTCGCGTCCGAGCGGGTCATCGCGGGCCTTGGTGCGCGGTGGTTCTGCCCGGGCCACGGGCGTGTGCGGGAGCTCAAGGGGCTCTAGGCGGAGTCGCGTCGCGTGGTCGCGTATGGCGAGTTGCAGGGCCGTCTTCGCCCGTGTACTGTTGATCAGGTTGCCCGCCCAGCTGGGTGAGGCGACAAAATCCCGATCAAATCCGAAGCTCAATTCGCCGTGCCGGGTTCTGCCCAGCTAGGCCGAAGAGAATATCGGATGATCCGGATAAAACTCAGCCTTCGAATTCGAACGAAACGCGGATTTGCGAGCGGCCGGATGACCCGGTAAGGTTGAACCTCGTTCGGCGGGAAGATAGCCCGAGTGAAACTCGGAGGATGTACCCGCGGGGCCTGTTGTTTGAGAACTCAATAGCGTGCCATGTTTGGATTTGATGCCATTTTTTTGATGGCTGTTTGCCTGGTCCTGGTGCTTTCTCGTGTGCC
>NZ_JBKZWT010000141.1:0-8967 GCF_047759905.1 Sinomonas sp. G460-2
CTTGCTGCCCTGCACAGTCACGTGAGCCGTGCGCACGGCGGCGCCCTGCACCTCGGCGTCGATCCACGTCTGAGTCGTCGAGCCGAACGCGAGGAGCGCGATGACGACGCTCAGCCCGATGACGGTCGACTTGCGGGCCCACACGGCGACTCGGGGCGGCTCGTGCCCGGCCGACTCCACGATCCCGCTCTCCTGAGGCTCAGCCACGCACACTCCCCTCGACGCCCGGGAGCGTCCCGGCCGAGCGCAGCGCCGACGCCGTGTGCACGGCGCGCAGCGGGGCGGCGGCCTTGTTCACGGACTCGAGCGCCTCCGCCACGGGGTCGGAATCGGCTACGATCCCGCCGCCGGCCTGGACGTACGCGCGCCCCTCACGGAGAAGCGCGGTACGGATCGCGATCGCCATGTCCATGTCTCCCGCGAAGTCGAAGTAGCCCACAACGCCGCCGTAGACCCCGCGCCGAGCCGGCTCGACCTCGTCGAGGAGCCTGAGCGCGCGCGGCTTGGGCGCGCCCGAGAGCGTTCCGGCCGGGAACGTTGCCGCCAGCACGTCATACGCGGTCGCGTCGGGACGCAAGTGCCCGTCGACCGTCGAAACGAGATGCATGATGTGGCTGAAGCGCTCGACCTCCATGAACTCGCTCACCTCAACGGTCCCGGGGCGGCAGACCTTGGAGAGGTCGTTGCGCGCGAGATCGACGAGCATGAGGTGCTCGGCCCGCTCCTTCTCGTCCGCGAGGAGCTCCTCGGCGAGGGCGCGGTCCGCCTCGACGGTCGCGCCCCGGGGACGCGAGCCCGCGATCGGATGGGTCACGACCTGGTCGCCGGTCACCGTGACGAGGGCCTCGGGCGAGGATCCCACGATCGAGTATTCGCGGCCGTCTGCGTCGGCGAGGCTCAGGAGGTACATGTACGGGCTCGGGTTCATGGCCCTCAGCACGCGGTATACGTCGAGTGGCGCGGCGTCGAAGTCGAGCTCGAAGCGGCGCGAGATGACCACCTGGAACACCTCGCCGTCGAAGATCGCCTCCTTGCCGCGGGCGATCGCGGCGAGGTAGCCCGACTCCTTCCAGTTCTCCTGGACCTTGTCCCGGTAGTCGACCACGGGACCGAGAACCGAGACGGCGGCCGGGGCCGGCATCAGGACCCGCTCGACCATGCGCGTGAGCCGTGCCACGGCATCGTGCCAGGCCTCGTCGACGCGCTCGTCGCTGTTGTCGAAGTTGATCGCGTTGGCCACGAGGGTCACCGTGCCGTCGACGTTGTCGTGCACGGCGAGGTCCGTGACGAGGTTCATCGCGAGCTCGGGCAGGTCCAGATCGTCCTCGGGCGGTGAGAGCAGCTTCTCCCAGCGCCGCACGGCCTCCCAGCCCACGAAGCCGACCATGCCGGACGTGAGGGGCGGAAGCGCGTCGAACCGGTCCGTGCGCAGGGCCGCGACCGTATCGCGCAGGGCCTCGAGCGGGTTGCCGCTCGTCGGGACGCCCACGGGCGGCTCGCCTGTCCAGAACGCCTCGCCGTCCTTGCTCGTGAGCGTCGCGCGCGACTCGGAGCCGATGAACGAATAGCGCGACCACGCGCCCCCCACGGCCGCGGACTCGAACAGGAATGTCCCAGGGTGGCCGTCGGCGAGCTTGCGGTACAGGCTGATGGGCGTCTCAGCGTCGGCGAGGAGCCTGACGCGGACCGGGATGACGCGACGGTCTGCGGCGAGCGTCCGGAACTCCCCCAGCGAGGGTTCGATGACTCCTAGGTCGAGCATGGCGGGCGTCGTCTGCCTTCCGTGGGCGGGTTCGGGTGGCCGGGTAGGACTCAATGAAGCGCTAAGCAATTGCGGCGGCGGAACCGACGACGGCGGGCAGCTCGCGGCCGTCGAAGCACGTCCGGGTGCCCGTGTGGCACGCTGCGCCGACCTGGTCGACCTGAACCAGGAGCGCGTCGCCGTCGCAGTCGAGCGCGACCGACTTGACCCACTGCACGTGGCCGGACGTGTCGCCCTTCCGCCAATACTCCTGGCGCGAACGCGACCAGAACGTGACGCGCCCGCTCGTGAGCGTGCGGCGTAACGCCTCGTCATCCATCCAGCCGACCATGAGCACCTCGAGCGTGTCGAACTGCTGGACGACGGCGGCCACAAGGCCCGCGCTGTCCCGCTTGAGACGGTCCGCGATCTCGGCCGGCAGGGCGCCGGAAGGGGGGTTCTTCTGCTCAGACATCGAGTCAAGTCTAGTGCTGATGGACGGCTCGCCGGTCCGCGCGCGCGGGCACCCGCTCGCGTGCTAGTTTCGCTAGTGATGCACTTCGTACCGCCGTCCCGGGAAGTTCTGGCCGAGACCCTGCTCGCGGCCGGCCCTAGCGCGCCCACTTTGTGCGAGGGCTGGGCCACCAAAGAACTCGTCGCACACCTCTACCTCCGCGAACGGAGCCCCCGCGTGGGCTTCGGGCTGGCCGTGCGAGGCCTCCGCGGCGTCTCCGACGCGGCCACCGAGCGCCTCGCCTCGAAGCATGCGACCCCCGAGGCTTACGCCTCGCTTGTCGCGGCCTTCCGCGCGGGTCCGCCGAAGGCCTCGCCCTTGCGCATCCCGCGGCTCGACGAAGCGGCGAACCTCGCCGAATTCTTCGTGCACACCGAGGACGTGCGCCGCGCCACCGAGCGCTGGGCGCCGCGCGCCCTCGACGCCGCCTACTCGGACGCGCTGTGGGAGCACGTGGTCAGGCAGGCTGCGATCCTCTACCGCGGCGTCGATCTCGGCATCGTGCTCGTGAGCCCGCACGGCCCGCGCCACGTAGCCAAGCGCGCGCCCGTCTCCGTCGCGATCGTCGGCGAGCCGGGCGAGCTGCTCCTCCACGCGACGGGCCGCGGTTCGCACGCGCTCGTGACCTTCGAGGGCCAGCCGGACGCCGTCGCCCTTCTCACGACCGCAGACGTGGGGCCCTGAGCCATGGCCGCGTTCGAGGATTCCTGGCAGTCCATCGCCGCGCTGTGGGCGGCGCTCGACGGCGCCGCCCCGGGCCCCGGGGCGGTCGTGCTCACGATCCGCACGTCCGATATCGAGCAGCCGCCGAACCTGCCCGAAGGCGGCGATCTCGTCGAGGCGCCGCTCGGGCCCTTCGACGCCGTCGAGCTCACGCTCTTCGGGAGGCCCGCCGCGAAGGGACGCATCGCGTTCGGCGAAGGCCTCGCGGTGGTGGGCCGCTTCGAGTTCGTGGATGAGGCGTCGGCCGATCAGCTCGGGCCAGCCGTGCTGTCGGCACTCGCCGAGGAGGCCTTCCTCGAGGGTGCCGAGCTCATCTACACGGTCGTGGAGGGCGGGGCGCCGTCCTTCCTGGGGAACGGCTGGTCGGAGGCGGGCCGGCTCAGCCGCGGCTGAGCCGGCCCGCACGCCGCAGTCAGCGGACCTCGTAGCCCGCTTCGCGGATCGCCGTCTTGACCTGCGCAATCATGCTGTCAGGCCCGAAGTGGAACATCGACGCGGCGAGAACGGCATCCGCGCCCGCTCGGATGGCCGGCGGGAAGTGTTCGGGCACGCCCGCGCCGCCCGATGCGATGAGCGGCACCGTGACCGCCGCGCGGATGAGCCGGATGAGCTCGAGGTCGAAGCCCTCCTTGGTCCCGTCGGCGTCGATCGAGTTGAGCAGGATCTCCCCCACCCCGCGATCCGCGGCCTCCTTGGCCCACGCGACCGCGTCGATGCCCGTACCGCGCCGCCCGCCGTGGGTAGTCACCTCAAAGCCCGACGGCGTGTGCGTGCCTTCCTGGACTCGGCGCGCATCGACTGAGAGGACCAAGACCTGCGAGCCGAAGTGGCGCGTGATCTCGTCGATAACCTCCGGCCGCGCGATCGCGGCGGTGTTGATCGAGGCCTTGTCCGCGCCCTCGCGCAGGAGCCGGTCCACCTCCGCGACGCCGCGGACGCCGCCGCCGACCGTGAGCGGGATGAAGACCTCCTCCGCGGTGCGGCGGACGACGTCGAACGTCGTCTCCCGCTCGGACGAGGATGCGGTGACGTCGAGGAACGTGAGCTCGTCCGCGCCGGCGCGGTCGTAGCGGTGGGCGAGCTCGACCGGGTCCCCCGCGTCGCGCAGGCCTTTGAAGTTGATGCCCTTGACGACGCGGCCCGCGTCGACATCAAGGCACGGGATGACGCGGACGGCGACGCCCATGGCTGCTCCCCTCCCTAGATCCGACAAGTGACCGCTAGATCCGGCAGGCGTGGATGCTGCTGACCAGGATCGCACGCGCGCCGAGGTCGTAGAGCTCGTCCATGACGCGGTTCGTGTCCCGCTTCGGGACCATGGAGCGCACCGCCACCCAGTCCGAGTCGCGCAGCGGCGAGACGGTCGGCGACTCGAGGCCCGGCGTGAGCGCTGAAGCCTGCTCGACGAGTTCCTTGCGCACGTCATAGTCCATGAGAACGTAGCGGCGAGCCACGAGGACCCCCGTCAGGCGGCGGATGAGGACGTCGATCGCGGACATGGAGTGGCCGCGGCGCCCGATGAGCACGGCCTCGGACTTCAGGATCGGGTCGCCGAAGACGGCCATTCCGGCCGCCTTGAGCGTGTTGCCCGTCTCGACGACGTCCGCAATCGCGTCGGCGACGCCCAGGCGCACCGACGACTCGACCGCGCCGTCGAGGCGTACGATCCGGGAGGGCGTGACGCCCTGCTCCTTGAGGTAGGTCCTCACGAGGCCGTCGTAGCTCGTCGCGACGCGGCGGCCCTCAAGCTCGGAGACGGACGCGAATTCGCCCGCGGGGCCCGCGAAGCGGAACGTCGAGGCCGCGAAACCGAGCGGCAGGAGCTCCTCCGCCTCGACCTCGGCGTCGATGAGGAGGTCGCGGCCCGTGATGCCGACGTCGAGCGTGCCCTGGCCCACGTACACGGCAATGTCGCGCGGGCGGAGGAAGAAGAATTCGACATCGTTCTCGGGGTCGAGCATGACGAGCTCACGGCCCTCGCGGCGCTGGCGATAGCCGGCCTCGGTGAGCATCGACGAGGCCGCCTCGGAAAGGGAGCCCTTGTTGGGAACTGCTACACGGAGCATGGTGGTCTTTCTGTTCGGAAGGGAAACGTGCTTGGCTTCTCGCCACGGGGTGCCCTGAACTGCACGGGCGCGCGCCGCGGCTAGAGATGCGTGTAGACGTCCTCGAGCGTGAGGCCCTTCGCGATCATGAGCACCTGGACGTGGTACAGCAGCTGCGAGATCTCTTCGGCGGCCGCCTGGTCCGATTCGTACTCGGCCGCCATCCAGACCTCGGCGGCCTCCTCGACGATCTTCTTCCCGATACCGTGGACTCCCGAGTCCAGCTCGACGACGGTGCGCGACCCTTCGGGGCGGCTCGTGGCCTTCTCGCTGAGCTCAGCGAACAGCGACTCGAAATCCTTCACGGGGTCAAGACTACTGGAGGCCACCGGGCCGCCCGCACCGTTGGAAGGCGTGTGACTCCCCCGGTGTGACGAAGCCCATAGCCGGCTCAGAGCGCGCGCAGGGTGGCCGCTGTGAGGAGCGCCGCCGTCGTCGCCTCGTGCCCCTTGTCCTCGACCGAGCCTGGCAGGCCCGCGCGGTCGAGGCCCTGCTGCTCGGTGTCGCACGTCAGCACGCCGAAGCCCACGGGCACCCCGGTGCGGACGCTCACGTCCGTGAGCCCGACGGTGGCCGCCTCGCACACGTACTCGAAATGGGGCGTGCCGCCGCGGATCACGACGCCGAGCGCGACGACGGCGTCGTGCGCCTCCGCGAGCCGGGCCGCGGCGACGGGAAGCTCGAAGCTGCCGGGGACCCGCACCACGGTCGGTGAGTCGATGCCCGCCTCGTGCGCGGCACGCAGAGCTCCGTCGAGGAGTCCGTCCATGATCTGCGTGTGCCAGCTCGCTGCGACGATCGCGAGCCGCAGCTCCGCGAGGCGCGGGTCGTCGAGGGAGAGGGTGGGCGCGCCGTGTCCGCTCACGTGGTGGGGGTTCCTTGTCTGTTGGGTGGGTTGGGGTGGGTAGGGCGGGTCAGAGTGGGTGGGGCGGGTAACGGTGGGTAGGGCGGGTCAGGGGGTGCGCTAGAAGGCTCAGTCGCCGTCCGACTGGATGCGCGGCAGGACGGCCTCGACGTCGAGCGTGAGCCGGTGCGCCATGCGCTCCTTCTTGGTCTGCAGGTACCGCAGGTTCTCGGCGCGGGAGGGAACCTCTGTCGGAACCATCTCGACGACGTGGACGCCAGCCTGGGCGAGCCGGTTCTGCTTGTCCGGGTTGTTGCTCAGGAGCCGGATCCGGGTGAGCCCCATCTCGGCGAGGATCTGGGCGGCCGCGTTGTAGCAGCGCGCGTCGACTGGTAGACCCAGCTGCTCGTTGGCCTCGACGGTGTCGAAGCCCGCCTCTTGGAGCGCGTACGCCTTGATCTTGTTCGCGAGGCCGATCCCGCGGCCCTCCTGGCCGCGGAGGTACAGGAGCGTCCCGCCCTCTTCGCGGATGAGGGCGAGCGCGTAGGCGAGCTGCTCGCCGCAGTCGCAGCGGTACGAGCCGAAGACGTCGCCCGTGAGGCATTCCGAATGGAGCCGCACGAGGGGAGCAACGCCGTCGGCCGGCGGCTCGGGTGAGCTCACGGCGAGATGCTCGTGCCCGGTCTCCTCGTCGATCCAGGCCTGGGCGACGAACTCGCCGAACGCGGTGGGCAGCTTGACGATGGGGCCGCCCGAGACCGGGTGCTTGCGCCGCGCGCCGTTGGCGCTCGTGTTGGTCATCTCATTCCTCCCCGGCGTGCCCGCGGGCCGCCACAAACTCTACGAGGTCCTCGATCGAGATGAGCGGGCAGCCGTGCTCGTCGGCGAAGCCCCGCAGCGCGGGAAGCCGCATCATCTCTCCGTCGTCGTGGACCACTTCTGCGATCACTCCTACTGGAGCCAAACCAGCCAAGCGGCACAAGTCAACCGCTGCCTCGGTGTGGCCCCTGCGGGCCCGCACACCACCGTCAACCGCACGCAGCGGGAATATATGCCCCGGGCGCGTGAAGTCGGCCGCGGTCGACGTCGCGTCCGCGAGGGCCGCGACGGTCTTCGAACGATCCGTCGCGCTGATCCCCGTCGAGACCCCGTGGCGAAGATCGCACGAGACCGTGTACGCCGTGCCCTTCGCATCCTCGTTGTGCGCGACCATGGGTGGCAGCGAGAGGCGATCCGCGACGTCGTGAGCGAGTGGCACGCACACCACCCCGGACGTGTGCCGGATGGTCCAGCCCATGAGGGCGGGGGTCGAGAACTGCGCGGCGAAGATGATGTCCCCTTCGTTCTCGCGGTTCTCGTCGTCGACGACGACGACGGCGCGGCCCGCTCGGAGCGCGTCGACTGCCGCCTGGACGGGCTCAAGGCGGATCGCCCGGGCTGGAGCGCTCATGCCGTCGCCCCCTCGGGGGTGAGGCCCTCCAGGCCGCTCTTGCCTTGGGCTTGGAAGGACAGCAGCCGCGCCGTGTACTTCGCGAGCACGTCCACCTCGAGGTTGACCGGTTCGCCGACCGACTTCGCGCCGAGGCCCGTCTCGGCGAGCGTCGCGGGGATGAGCCCGACCTCGAACCACTGCCCGGCCTCGGTGGCTGGGCTCACGGCGGTCACGGTGAGGGACACGCCGTCGACCGCGATCGAGCCCTTCTCGGCGATGTACGGCGCGAGGCCCGAGGGAACGGCGAAGCGGAGGCGATGCCAGTTGCCGAGCGGCTCGCGCTCGGCGAGGGTCCCGACGCCGTCGACGTGGCCCTGCACGACGTGCCCATCGAGTCGCCCACCCGCCGGGACGCAGCGCTCGAGGTTCACGCTGTCGCCCGGGGCGAGGCCGCCGATCGTCGTGCGGACAAGGGATTCGCCCATGACGTCCACCGTGAAGGTGTGCCCGTCGTTCCGGATCGCGGTGAGGCAGCAGCCGTCCACAGCGATCGAGCCCCCGAGGGGGAGGTCCGCCGCGAGCGTCGGCGCGGTCAGGGTGATGACGGCGCTCTGGCCCGTGGACTCGACGGCCTCGACCGTGCCGCGCTCGGCGATGATCCCAGTGAACATCAGTGGCTTCCTTCTTCGGATGGCTGAATAGGGTCGTGGGGCCCGGGCTCGGCGGGCCGGAGGTGCAGTCGGAGATCCACGCCGAGGAGGCGCAGGGCGCCTCCGCCGCTCTCGTCCCACACCCAGTGCTGCGCGTCGGCGAGGGTGCGGATGCCGAGATCCGAGACGGTGCCCTTGCCGGAGCCGAGGATGGTCGGCGCCTGGTAGACGATGAGCTCGTCCACGAGTCCCGCCGCGAGGAACGCCGCGATAATGCGCGAGCCCCCCTCGACCATGAGATGCCTCGTGCCGAGGTCGAAGAGCTCCGCGAGAGCCACCGCGGGGTCCTGAGTCCGCACGTGGTGGAAGCGGCCGTCGGTGCCGCGCACCGCGGCGTCCTCGGGCACGTCGCGAAGGCCCATGACGGCGCGCAACGGCTGGTACGGAAGCGGATGGCCGTCGACGTCGCGGGCCGTGAGCCGCGGGTTGTCGACGAAGACCGTCTCCGTGCCCACGAGGATCGCGTCGATGCGGGAGCGGATCGCGTGGTTGTCCGCGAGCGACTCGGGGCACGAGATCCACTGGCTCGTCCCGTCGTCGGCGGCGATCCGCGCGTCGAGCGTCTGCGCCATGTGCAGCGTCACGAACGGGCGGCGCTCGCGCACGGCCGAAAGCCAGCGCTCGTTGAGCTCCACTGCGTCCTCCGCGAGGAGCCCCGACTCGACGTCGATGCCGGCCGCCCGGAGCGTCCCGGCTCCCCCGGCCGCCGCCCGGTGCGGATCGTCGATCGCGTACACCACGCGCCCAACCCCTGCGCGGATGATCGCCTGTGCGCACGGACCCGTGCGGCCTGTGTGGTTGCAGGGCTCGAGCGTGACGAACATCGTGGCCCCCGCGAGGTCGATGCCAGCGAGCGTTGCGTTCGCGATCGCGTCCGCCTCGGCGTGCGCCGTTCCGG
>NZ_JBKZWT010000142.1:0-8802 GCF_047759905.1 Sinomonas sp. G460-2
CGCGCGGAGACCGTGCTGTACCCGGCGGGGATGCTCGACGGCGATGTGGCCGCGGCGCTCCTGCGCTGGTAGCGCTCGTTCTCGAAGGCCCAGCACGCGCCGGGTGGCCGGCGTTCCCAGCGTGATGACTATCTTGTAAACATCGTGACACATCTGATTTTTCCCCTTTCAAATGTTGGTTAAATCCGGATAGGTTGAGCGTGCCTCACCTGTCCGCCCGCTGTTGCTGGGCGGATTTCTAACCATCGCTTGAAGAATGGGGACCAAGCTATGTTGAAGAAGGCATTCGCCATACTGACTTTGTCCGTCGTGGCATTAGTGGCGGTACAGCCCGTTGCCGCGAGCGCCGCGGGACCGCTGCCGGCGGCCGGACCTCTGCCTGCTGTCGGATCCGGGCCAGCTGCGAACCGCGCGCAGGACGATGACCAGGGGCAGGACGAGGGCTCCGGCCAGGGCGATCAAGGGCAGGGCGGCCAGGGCTCCGGCCAGGGCGACGACCAGGGCCAGGACGAGGGCGGTGGGCACGGCGGCTACGTGCCCCGCGGCAGCATCACGATCACGGGTCTGCCCATCCCGGGCGGAACGATCACCATCATCTTCGCGCCCGGTTCATTCCGCCCGGGCGAACGCGTGACGATCATCCTTGGCGGTCCCAACGGCCGGCGCATCACGCTCGGCGCCGTCGGGGCCAACTCGCCGACCTTCGGCAAGGCGGCGTCGGCCGACGGATCGCTTAACCTCACGATGACCCTGCCCCAGGATGCCGCGGGAACGCAGACGGTCACGGCGACGGGGGCCACCTCCGGCAACGTCGGCACCGCCGCAACGACCGTGGTACCCCAGGACGCGGCGCCGAACCCGGCGCGGGTGAGCCTCGCCGCCGCGGACACCACGCTCCCGCTGCCGTTGATCTGGGGCGGGGCCGGGGCGCTCTTCCTCGGGATCGCGGTCGTGGTGATGCGTGCCTTCGTCCGGAGGCAGCGGCCGAGCGCCTGACGCCGCGACTCTCGTCGACCGCTATCCGGATTCCGACCGGGTTCGAAAGGCCGCCATCGGCGTGTCTGGGGTGACACGCCGATGACCGGCCCGGCTACGAGTCATTTCCGGTCGGAAACCGGAGCATCCGAGCGACCTCGGCGACGAAAGCCTCGGGCCGATGCACCACGTCGGCATAGCCGTAGCGAAAGACCGGGTGCCCGCGCAGCTGAGCAGCCCTGTCCCGCCGCCGGTCCTTGTCCCGCTGCGCTCGCTCCTCGTGGCTCTTTCCGTCGAGTTCGAGGATCAGCCATCCCTCGACAAGCTGATCGACCCAACCGACGCCTTCGATCTCGGCCTGAGCCTCGACGTGAAAGCCCGCGCGCCGAAGGTGGGTCCTCGCGAGCGTCTCGATGGGCGATTCCGCACCGGTGTCGACGAGGTCCAGGACGGCGCGGGCAGGCGCGTTCCGATTGCCGGGCAGGCGCTCGCGAAGGAAGTCGAGGGAGAGGCCGCGATGCATGGCGGACTCCGCGACGAGGAGAGCCTCCAGCTCGGGCAGACACCGGAGCGCGTGCAGCACCACATCGGCGAGGCCTGCGACCGGCGCGTGCTGATCGGGCGGCACCCAGCTGTCGCGGTGGATGATCGCGTTCGGCGCGGCCGCCCCCGTCTTCCGGAGCAGGTGGAACCGGTTGGGCCTTTGGCCCGGCGGGGCGAGCGTCCACAGGCCGTAGAAGCTCGCGGCCGAGGCGCAGGTCAACAGCGACCGAGTCCGCCCGGCCGCGACGAACGCCCGGTCGGCATCCGGGAGCGCGTAGAGCCCCTTGCGCACGCGGACAAGTTCCCCGCGTACGACGGCGGCGCGCACCTCACGCTCCGAGACCCCCCTTTGGAGGAGGTCGCGCAGGCGGCAGACCCCGTGGAACAAGCGCATGACGTGGCCCAACCGGCCGGAATCCCCCATGGGTTCATCCTCGGGCCCGGCCAACCGGCCCCGCAGCCGGCCTCGGGCCTATGTGGACAACTCGGCCCACGGATTCCGACCGGCTTCAAACGTCAGCAAGCCGCGTCGGGCCGCAACACGTCGATGCGAGGCCAATCTCGGCCGTCAATCCCGGTCGGAATCTGGTGCCGTTGGTCAGCAGCCTTCCGGCCCGCAGGCCTCGCCGTTGAGCTCCTCGGAGCCCACCATCACCAACGGATTCGACTCGCGCCACGCGGTGTCGAGGGCCTGCGAGAACAGCTCGGTGGGCTGGGCGCCGGAGACGCCGTACTTGTTGTCGAGCACGAAGAACGGCACGCCCTGGATGCCGAGCGACTGCGCCTCGCGGATGTCGGCGTGGACGGCATCGCGGTACGTTCCGGCGTCGAGAGCTTCGGTGATGTCCGCCTCGGCGAGCCCAGCTGCGACGCCCACCTCGACAAGAACCTCCCGGCTTCCGATGTCTTGGCCCTTCTCAAAGTGAGCCGAGAGCAGCGCCTCTTTGACGCCGTCGGCCGTGTTCTTGGGACCCACGGCGGTCCCGGCGCCCGCCGCGTCCACGGCCTTGGCGAGGTGGATGAGCTCGTGTCCCGCGAAGGAATTGGCGACGACGACCTTGCCGAAGTCGTAGGCGAGGCCTTCGCCCGCGGCCACCTGGGCGACGTGGCCGAACATCTGCTCGACGCGGGCGGGCTGCAGGCCCTTGCGCTGGCTCAGGTACTCGAGCTCGGTGCCGTCGTAGTGTTCCGGGAGGCTCGGGTCGAGCTGGAAGCTGTGCCACGTGACGGTCACCTGGTCCTTGTGCGGGAACTCCGCGAGGGCCTTCTCGAAGCGGCGCTTCCCGATGAAGCACCACGGGCAGGCGATATCGGACCAGATGTCAACGTTCATGAAACCTTCAAGTTCTGGGCGCGAGGGGATATTCCCCGGGCATGAGTCTGTTGTTGGGGCCGGCTCGGGGACAGACTGACACCGTGACTTTCGAACTCACGGAGGACCAGCGGGCCCTCGTCGACACCGTCCACGACTTCGCCACCGAGAGGCTCGCGCCCCACGCCCTCGAATGGGACGCGCAGAAGCATTTCCCCGTCGACGTGCTCCGGGAGGCGGGCGAGCTCGGGCTCGGCGGCATCTACGTGGGGGAGGAACACGGCGGGGCCGGGCTCCTGCGCGCCGACGCGGTGCTCATCTTCGAGGAGCTGGCGAAGGCCGATCCGACCATCGCGGCGTACATCTCGATCCACAACATGATCGTGTGGATGGTCGACCAGTTCGGCTCCGACGCCCAGCGCGCCGAGTGGGTCCCGCAGCTCGTCTCGATGGAGGGCCTGGGCAGCTATTGCCTCACGGAGCCGGGCGCGGGATCGGACGCGGCGGCGCTCACGTCGAAGGCCACGCGCGATGGCGACGACTACGTGCTCAACGGCGTCAAGCAATTCATCTCCGGGGCGGGGACCTCGGCCCTGTACATCGTGATGGCCCGCACGGCAGACACGGGCCACCGCGGCATCACCGCCTTCCTCGTGCCGGCGGGATCGCCGGGCCTCTCCTTCGGCCTCAACGAAAAGAAGATGGGCTGGAACGCGCAGCCCACGAGCCAGGTGGTCTTCAAGAACGTGCGCGTCCCCGCCTCGAACCGGCTCGGCGAGGAGGGCGCGGGGTTCGGCATCGCGATGAAGGGGCTCAACGGCGGGCGCGTCAACATGGGGGCGTGCTCGCTCGGCGGCGGCCAGGCCGCGCTCGAGAAGACGGTCGCGTACCTCAAGACGCGCACGGCGTTCGGCGGTCGGCTCGCCGACAAGGAGGCGCTCGTGTTCGAGCTCGCCGACATGGAGATGAAGCTCGAGGCCGCCCGCAGCCTGCTCATGCGCGCCGCCGACGCCCTCGACCGAAACGACCCCGACACCGTGCGGCTGTGCGCGATGGCCAAGCGTGTGGCCACGGACGCGGGGTTCGAGGTGGCGAACCAGGCAATCCAGCTTCACGGCGGCTACGGCTATCTGCACGAGTACGGGGTCGAGAAGATCGCTCGCGACCTCCGGGTCCACCAGATCCTCGAGGGGACGAATGAGATCATGCGGCTCATCGTGGGGCGGATGCTCGTAGGGGACTAGGGTGCGGGGGACGTCGAGGGGCCGGACCGCGCAGCACCACTACGCGGTCCGACCCCTCAACTTTGTTCCCGATCGCCGGCCCCCGGACTTCGGGGCGCGTGTTGCGATTCCGCTGCCGGCGTCGGGAAGTTTCTCCCCGACTACGCGGCCGACACCGCCCGTGCGGGCTCGGGCAGCCCCGCCTCGTACTCGTCCTCCTTGCCGGCGTCCTCGCACAGGTACCGCGCGTAGGCCGGGAGAGTCAGGAAGGTCGGGAACTCGGGCGCGAGGGCGACTTCCTCGAAGATCTCGTGAGCGTCCTGGAAGCGGTCGCCGTCGAACCGCTCGAGCTTCGCGAACTCCTCCTCGAAGAGCTCCTTGACCCATTCGCGCGTGATCACTTCGCCCTCGTCCGTGATGGCGTGCGAGTAGATCCACTGCCAGATCTGCGAGCGGGAGATCTCTGCGGTCGCGGCGTCCTCCATGAGGTTGTGGATCGCGACGGCGCCGCTCCCCCGGAGCCACGCCTCGATGTACCGGACGCCCACCTCGATGTTGTTGCGGATGCCGCCCTCGGTGATCGTCCCCGTGCACGAGGCCACGTCGATGAGCGCGCGGTCGTCTGGGTTCACGTCCTCGCGGAGGCGATCGAGCTGGTTCGGCCGATCGCCGAGCACCGAGTCGAACACCTCGCGGGCCACGGGAACGAGGTCGGGGTGGGCCACCCACGAGCCGTCGAAGCCGTCGTTGGCCTCGCGCGTCTTGTCGGCGCGGACCTTCTCGAACGCGATCGCGTTGGCCTCGGGGTCCTTCCGGTTCGGCACGAACGCGGCCATGCCCCCGATCGCCATCGCGCCGCGGCGGTGGCATGCGCGGACCAGCTGCTCGGTGTAGGCGCGCATGAACGGCTGGGTCATCGTCACCTGGCCGCGGTCCGGGAGCACGAAGCGCGGGCCGCGGGTGCGGAAGTTCTTGATGATCGAGAAGATGTAGTCCCAGCGGCCAGCGTTGAGCCCGGCGGCGTGGTCGCGGAGCTCGTACAGGATCTCCTCCATCTCGAACGCCGCCGTGATGGTCTCGATGAGCACGGTCGCGCGGATGGTGCCCTGCGGGATGCCGAGCAGGTCCTGGGCGAGCACGAACACGTCATTCCAGAGGCGAGCCTCGAGCCGGTTCTCGATCTTCGGGAGGTAGAAGTACGGGCCCTTGCCGGCCGCGATGAGCCGCTTTGCGTTGTGGTAGAAGAAGAGGCCGAAGTCCACGATCCCGCCCGCGATCGGCTTGCCGTCGACGAGCATGTTCTTCTCGGGCAGGTGCCACGCACGCGGGCGGACCACGATCGTCGGGCGCCCCTCGGCGGGGCGGAGGCGGTACTCCTTGCCCTCGGGGGAGACGAAGTCGATGCGGTCCGTGAGCGCGTCGATGAGGTTGATCTGCCCCTGGATCACGTTGCGCCACGACGGGGTGAGCGAGTCCTCGAGGTCGGCGAGCCAGATTTTGGCCCCCGAGTTGAGCGCGTTGATGGTCATCTTGCGCTCCACGGGGCCCGTGATCTCGACGCGACGGTCCTCGAGGCCCGGTGCGGGCGGGGCCACGCTCCACGTCGGGTCGTTGCGGATCTCCGCCGTCTCGGGCAGGAACCGGGGGTCCTGGCCCTTGCGGATCGCGGCGCGGCGCTCGTGGCGGGCCTCGAGCAGTTCCTGCCGGCGGTCGGCGGTGGCGCGGTGGAGCTTGGCCACGAACTCGAGCGCGCCCGAGGTCACGATCTCATGCTGCCGTGCCAGCGGCTGCGCAGTCAGAGTGATGCCGTTGATGCTGAATCCATCAGTGTGGAAGGTGTTCATGGAGGTCTCCTGAAAAGCGTGAAGTACGACGGCGGGAGGCGAGTTTCAAACTCGCGTCGCCGCCCGCCGTCGTCCGTTCGATCAGTGGAACTGGCCCTCTTCGGTGGATCCCACCAGGGCAAGGGTGCTGGCGTTCGGGTTCAGCGCCGTGGAGACCAGGTCGAAGTAGCCGGTGCCCACTTCGCGCTGGTGCTTGGTCGCGGTGTAGCCGCGGTCCTCGGAGGCGAATTCGCGCTCCTGGAGCTCGACGTACGCGCTCATGCCGTTGCGGGCGTAGCCGTGCGCGAGGTCGAACATCGAGTAGTTGAGGGCGTGGAAGCCCGCGAGGGTGATGAACTGGAACTTGAAGCCCATGGCGCCGAGTTCGCGCTGGAACTTCGCGATCGTGGCGTCGTCGAGGTGCTTCCTCCAGTTGAACGAGGGCGAGCAGTTGTACGCGAGCATCTGGTCCGGGAACTCGGCCTTGACGGCCTCGGCGAACTTGCGGGCGAGCTCGAGGTCCGGGGTGCCGGTCTCCATCCAGATGAGGTCCGAGTACGGGGCGTAGGCCTTGGCGCGGGCGATGCAGGGCTCGACGCCGTTCCGCACCTTGTAGAAGCCCTCCGGCGTCCGCACGGGCTTGCCGTCCTCGCGGAGGATGAACTCCTGGTCCCGCTCGTCGACGTCGCTCGTGATGAGCGTCGCGGCCTCGGCATCCGTGCGGGCGATGATGACGCTCGGCACGCCGGCGACGTCGGCGGCGAGCCGAGCAGCGTTGAGCGTGCGGATGTGCTGCTGGGTCGGAATGAGCACCTTGCCGCCGAGGTGGCCGCACTTCTTCTCCGAGGCCAGCTGATCCTCCCAGTGAACGCCCGCGGCGCCCGACTGGATCATGGACTTCATGAGCTCGTACGCGTTGAGCGGGCCGCCGAAGCCGGCCTCGGCGTCCGCGACGATCGGCACGAGCCAGTCCTCGACGCTCTGCTTGCCCTCGGAGAACTCGATCTGGTCCGCGCGGAGCAGCGCGTTGTTGATCCGGCGAACGACGGCGGGCACCGAGTTGGCGGGGTAGAGGGACTGGTCGGGGTAGGTGTGCCCCGAGAGGTTCGCGTCCGCGGCGACCTGCCAGCCCGAGAGGTAGATGGCCTTGAGGCCGGCCTTGACCTGCTGGACCGCCTGGTTGCCGGTGAGGGCGCCGAGGGCGTTGATGTAGCCGGCGCCGTCGGCGCGGCCTTCGGTCACGGACTTCCACAGCTTCTCCGCGCCGCGGCGGGCCAGGGTGTGCTCCTCGGAGACGCGGCCCCGAAGCTTGACGACATCCTCCGCCGTGTAGTCGCGCGTGACGCCGTCCCAGCGGGGGTTCGCGGCCCACTCGAGCGTGAGGGCCTCGGCCTGCTGCTGGGGGGTCTGGGGCTGCTCGGGCTGCGCGGTCATCGCTGTCTCCTTCGACTGGTCACTGACGTGAATTCACTGACCTGAATTCCTCGTGACATCAACTTTTCCGGGTCTGCAACCTCTCGAACAGACAAAAGTGCTGGAAAGAAACGCAGATCTTCACGTATTCTCAAGAAATGTCGCGCACGAGCCCCGCCCCGACCCCCGCCACGTCCTGGAGCCGCCCCACGCCGTCGGCCGCTGCCCGGAAGGGCGTCGAGACCGTCCCAGGTGCCGGCGTCGATGTCATCAGCCTCGGCCGCCGCGTCCGCTACCTGCGCAAGGCCGCAGGCCTTACGCTCGACGAGCTCGGCACCGCGGTCGGCGCGGCCGCGAGCCAGCTGAGCCTCATCGAGAACGGCAAGCGCGAGCCGAAGCTCGGGCTCCTCCAGCAGCTCGCGGGCGCCCTCGGCGTCGGCGTGGACGCCCTGCTCGGGGCCGAACCGCCGAGCCGTCGCGCCGCGCTCGAGATCGAGCTCGAGCGGTATCAGCGCAGCCCGCTCTACGAGTCCCTCAACCTGCCCAGGATCCGCATCAGCTCGCGGACCCCAGTCGACGTCCTCGAGTCCCAGCTCGGCCTGCTTCGGGAGCTCGAGCGCAAGCTCAACGAGCAGGTTGCGACGCCAGAGGAGGCGCGCCGCGCGAACGGCGAGCTGCGCCTCATGATGCGCGAGCGCGGAAACTACTTCCCCGAGTACGAGGCCGAGGCGCAGAAGGTGCTCAAGGCCGTCGGCTATGCGGGCGGTCCGCTCAGCCAGCACCTCATCTCCGACATCGCCTCCCACCTCGGCTTCACCCTGCAGCACGTGGGCGATCTGCCCCATTCGACGCGGTCGGTGACCGATCTGAAGAATCGCCGGATTTATCTCACGCATAACCAGCGCTCCGACCACGACCCCCGTTCCGTGCTCCTCCAGGCCCTCGGCCACTACGTCTTGGGCCACGAGACGCCGAGCAGCTACGGCGACTTCCTCGCGCAGCGCGTGGCCACGAACTATTTCGCCGCGGCGCTGCTCCTCCCCGAGCACACGACGGTCGAGTTCCTCCAGCAGGCCAAGGCCCGCAAGGAGATCTCGGTCGAGGATCTCCGGGATTCCTTCGCCGTGAGCTACGAGACCGCCGCGCATCGCTTCACGAACCTCGCGACGCAGCACCTCGGCATCACGACGCACTTCCAGAAGACGCATCAGAGCGGCATCATCTACAAGGCCTACGAGAACGACGGCGTGAACTTCCCCATGGACCACACCGGCGCCATCGAGGGGCAGCCCGCGTGCAAGGCGTGGACGAGCCGCGTGGTGTTCGGCGTCCCGGACAAGTTCAGCTCGTACAGCCAGTACACCGACACGGTCAACGGCACGTTCTGGTGCACAGCGCGGACCGAGCGCAGCGCGAGCGGCGAGTTCTCCCTGAGCGTCGGCGTGCCCTACCAGCACGTCAAATGGTTCCGCGGGCGAGAGACGACGGCGCGCGCCACCTCGCGCTGCCCCGA
>NZ_JBKZWT010000143.1:0-8799 GCF_047759905.1 Sinomonas sp. G460-2
TCTGCCGTCGAGGGCGCGAAGGCGTAATTGCCCGCTCGCCGTCGCGACAAAGGCCCGCGGGGCCGGTTCCCTTACAGCGGAACCGGCCCCGCGGCTCTTCCGCCAGATTCCGGAGCGCGCGGCGTAGAGTGAGGTTATGGGACATGTCAACGATCCCGAGGTCATCGAACGGCTCATGAACACGCCCGGCCGGTGGGCCATCGTGGGACTGAGCCAGAACCAGTGGCGCTCCGCCTATTCAGTGTCCGAGTTCGTCCGTGACGAGCTGGGCCAGCGCATCATCCCGATCAACCCCCGCGGCGAGGACGTCCACGGCGAGACGGGCTACAAGCACCTCGCGGACATCCCGCCCGAACTGCACCCGATCGACGTCGTCGATTGCTTTGTGAACTCACAGCGCGTCGGTGAGGTGGTGGACGAGGCGATCGCGGTGGGTGCCAAGGCCGTGTGGCTGCAGCTTGGAGTGATCGACGAGGCCGCCGCGGAGCGGGCCGCGAAGGCCGGCCTCGACGTCGTCATGAACTCATGCCCGGCGCAGGAAGTGTGGCGTCGAGCCAAGAGCCCGGGCGTTTGACTTGTTATCCGGACGTTAATGTGCTTGCCGTACGCTAAGCATTGACCCGTTCGCCCTCACAGGGGATTCCATGCCTGATCCTGCCCGCTTCCGTCCCACCCGTCGCGCCGCGCTGGCGATCCTCGGCGCTGCCGCCGTGGGCGGGGCGCTGAGCGCAAGCGGTGAGCTGCGGCCGCCGCGTGCGACGCCCGTCGCGGACATCCCCCCGGACACCGGCGTCCAGGTGACGGCCGACTCTTCGGATCAGGCACCGGCGCCCGCCCCGCCCGCGCCGCCTCATTTCGAGTCCGACTTCAAGCTCCCGCCGATCCAGAACGGCTTGGCTCCCGTCATCACGCGCGTGACCACGAAGCAGCCCGTCGTCTTTCTGACGATCGACGACGGCATCACGAAGAAGCCCGAGGCGATCGACCTCCTGCGCAAGTACAACTACCCGATCTCGATGTTCCTCACGAAGAACTTCGTGCAGGACAGCCCGGACTACTTCCGCCAATTCATGCGTGAGGGCGACTTCGTGGAGAACCACACAGTCAGCCACGACGTGCAGATGTCCACGAAGACCTACGCCTACCAGCTCGCCGAGATCAAGGGCATGCAGGACTACGCCCAGGCGACGTTCGGCCGCCGCCCCACGCTCTTCCGCCCGCCCGGCGGCGCGTACTCGAACGTCATGCGCAAGGCCTGCGCCGACGCCGGCATCAAGGCGGTCGTGGACTGGGAGACGAAGGTCAACGCCAGCCACATGGACTACCAATACGGCAACGGGCTGCGGCCCGGAGACGTGGTGCTCATGCACTTCCGGGAGGAGTTCGTGGGCGATCTCGAGGCGTTCCGTGCGGCCCAGCTCGCGGCGGGCCTCACCGTGGTGAACCTCGAGCGGTTCATCGGGGCCGAGTAGCGCGTCCGCCGCATCTACAGCCGGCGCAAAGCCAGCCGAAAGCGCCGTGCAAGGCGTTCGGCACAGAGTGGATGCACGAGCACTTCGATCCTGAAAGGAAGACCGATGATCGTGTACCGGCCCTTTGCACCCCTCACGGTCGGCCGCGGCGGCTTCTGGTCGGCGATCGCGGCAATGATCCGGGCTCTCCTGTGGGGCTCGCCCGTCGACGTCGAACACCGGCAGGCCTGACGCGGCGCTCGCCTCCCCTGCGAGGGGAGGCGAGCGCGGTTAGGCTGAGGCCATGGATGCCGATGCGGTGAGAGAGCTCTGCCTGTCCTTCCCAGGTGCCTACGAGGATTACCCGTTTGGGCCCGAAGTTGCCGTCTACAAAGTCCGCCCGCTCGCCTCGGCGGGCTCCGCCGTCGAAGGCAAGATGTTCGCGGCGATCCGCCCGGAGCAGCGGCCGCTGTCGCTCTCGCTCAAATGCGATCCGGCGCTCGCCGTGCAGCTGCGCGCGGCCCACGCGGAGATCACGGGCGCGTACCACATGAACAAGAAGCACTGGAACGGCGTGCGCCTCGATGGCGAGCTGTCCGTGGGTGCCGTGCGGGACATGGTCGAGGATTCGTACGACCTCGTCGTCGCGTCGCTCCCGAAGGGCCAGCGGGAATCGCTCGGATGGTCGAGGTTGGCCCAATGACGCTCGAACAAGCCACCCTTGACCACCTGTGGGACTTCCACAACCCTGCGGCGTCGGAGGAGGCCTTCCGGCGCGCGCTCGACGACCCTGAGTACGACGGCGTCGAGCTGGCCGAGTTGACCACCCAGCTTGGGCGGGCCATCGGCCTGCAGGGCCGCTTCGAGGAAGCCGACGCGATCCTCGACGCGGTCGACGCCGAGCAGGACCCCACGATCGCGGTCCGCGTCCTCCTCGAGCGGGGTCGCGTGCTCAACTCCGCGGGGCACGCGGCCATGGCCGTCCCGCTCTTCGAGCAGGCCGCGGAGCTCGGGGAGCACCTCGGGGAGGAGTTCCTCGCGGCGGACGCGCTGCACATGCTCGCCCTCGCCGACGACGGCCACGCCGAATCGTGGACGCGTGCAGGCGTCGAGTACGCCGCCGGCGCCCACTCGCCGCGCGTCCAGCGTTGGTGCGTGGGCCTGCACGGCAACCTCGGATGGCACCTGCTCGACGCCGGCGAGGCGCACCGCGCGCTCGTGGAGTTCCAGCTCTCCGAGCAGTGGGCGGTCCGCGTCGGCACGCCCGATCAGGTCGACTGGGCGCGGCGGGGGATCACCGCGTGCCGCTCGGCGGGCGCCTGAATCAGTCCGCGATGAAGAAGAGGCGCTTGTTCACGAATTCCTCCATGCCGAGCGGGCCGAGCTCGCGCCCGAAGCCCGAGCGCTTGACGCCGCCGAACGGCATCTCCGCGCCCTCCGCCGCGGGGATGTTCACATTGGACATCCCGACTTCGAGCCGCGAGGCGACCCGAGCGGCCCGCTCGGGGTCGTCGGAGAACACGGCGCCGCCCAGGCCGTAGGGCGAGTCGTTCGCGAGGCGCACGGCCTCGTCGTCGTCCGCGACTTTGTAGACCACGGCGACCGGTCCGAAGAGCTCCTCCCGGTAGGCGCGCATGTCCGGGGTGACGCCCGTGAGGACGGCGGGGGAGAAGTACGCGGCATCGCCGTCCTCGAGGACGCCGCCCGCGTGGAGCGTGGCGCCCTTGTCCACGGCGTCCTGCACCTGTGCGGCGAGGCCCTCTGCGGCTGCCCGGGAGGAGAGCGGGGCGAACGTGCCCTCGGCGTCTGCCGCGGGGTCGCCCGGGGTGAGCCCCTGGGCGCGGGCAGTGAGCTCCGCGACGAAGTCGTCGAAGATGCCGTCGGCGACGATCATGCGCTTGTTCGAATTGCATGCCTGGCCCGTGTTCTCCATGCGCGTGGCCCACGCGGTGGCGGCCGCGCCGGCCACGTCCGCGGCGTCGAGCACCACGTACGGGTCGGAGCCGCCGAGCTCGAGGACGGCCTTCTTGAGGTTCCTGCCGGCGAGCTCGCCGATGATCGCCCCCGCGCGCTCGGATCCCGTGAGCGAGACGCCCTGGATGCGCGGGTCCGCGATGATGTCCGCGACCTGCGCGTGGCTCGCGAAGACGTTGACGTAGGCACCGGCCGGGACCCCGGCATCGTCCATGATCTGCTGGATCGCGAGGGCCGAGCGCGGGCAGTTCTCGGCGTGCTTGAGCAGGATCGTGTTGCCGAGCATGAGGTTCGGCGCGGCGAAGCGGGCCACCTGATAGTACGGGTAGTTCCACGGCATGATGCCCAGGAGCGGCCCGATCGGGAGCCTCTGGACCACCGCACGGCCGCCTGAGAACGTCGTGATCTCCTGGTCCGCGGCGAGCCCGGGGCCCTGTGCAGCGAAGTAGCGGAAGATGTCCGCAGCGAACTCGGCCTCGCCGCGCGACTGCGAGAGCGGCTTGCCCATCTCTGTGGTGATGATCGTCGCGAGCTCGTCGGCGCGCTCCGCGAACAGCTCCCCGACGCGGGCCACGATCGGGGCCCGATCCGCGATCGGCACGTCGCTCCACGTCTCGTACGCAGCGGCGGCCGCTGCGATCGCGGCCTGGATCTCGGCGTCGCTCGCCGTGGCGAACGTCTCGACAACCTCGCCCGTCGCCGGGTTCAGGACGCGGTAGCCGGGTTCAGCGGGGCTCATGGTGGTCACGGCTGGCTCCTTCTGGTGCGTTGATGGTTCCCCTTACGCTTTATCACCACGGGCAACGCCTGTCACCTACGGGGCCCACCCCAGGTCGCGCCGTCACGTCCGCAGGGTGCGCTCCCCGCGGAGGTGACGACGCAACGTGAGCGAACGACGGCGCGTGGTCGCCTTCCGTGCAACCCTTGGAAGCGAGCGGTACTCGGCCTTGGAGAAGGCGGGATCACGATGGGCGCGACAGGCATGGCGGGGACGACGGCGGGCGGGACGCTTGGTGGGCTTCTGCGGGCCGCGGCCGCCTTGGCTCTCGTTCTCGTGGCCGGCTGCACGTCGGCGCAGACGACGGCGCCGCCCACCCAGACCTCCAGCGTCCCCTTGACGGCGTCCCCCGGCGCGCGCAGCCCGCAACCGCTGGAGCCGGACGACTGGCCGACGTATCACCGAGACGCGGCCCGCACCGGGGCCGCAACGGGACTGCCCGACGTGGGGCCGCTTCGCGCCGCCTGGACCACGCAGCTCGACGGCGCCGTCTACGGCGAGCCGCTCGTGGTCCGAGGCCGGGTGATCGCGGCGACGGAGTCGGACACGGTCTACGCCCTCGACGCCGCGACCGGGCGGATCGTGTGGCAGCGCAACCTCGGCTCGCCCGTCCCTCAGTCTGCGCTTCCCTGCGGCGACATTGACCCCCTGGGCATCACGGGAACGCCGGTCTACGACCCGGACACGGGGCTGGTCTTCGCGGTCGCGGAGCTTGCCGGCGGACACCACGAACTCGTCGGCCTCGATGCCGAGGACGGCTCGCTCGTGGTGCGCCGCGACGTCGAGCCTCCCCACGGCGACCCCCTCGCGTACCAGCAGCGGGCCGCGCTCGCCCTCCTGGGCGGCCGCGTCTACATCGCCTATGGCGGGCTCTACGGCGACTGCTCGGACTACACGGGCACCGTCCTCTCGGTGCCCACCGCGGGTGGCGGGACGATCGACTCTTACGTGGTGCCGACGCCCCGCCAGGGCGGGATCTGGGCGCCCGGCGGCCCCGCCGTCGACGGTTCACGACTTCTGGTAGGGGTGGGCAACGGGGCATCGACCACGAGCTACGACGGCTCCGACTCAGTGCTCTCCCTCGACGCCTCGCTGCACCGCACCGACTTCTTCGCCCCGACCACGTGGGCCCAGGAGAACGCGAGCGATGCCGACCTCGGTTCGACGACGCCCGTCCGCGTGGGCCCGTACGTGTTCATGGACGGCAAGAGCGGCACGGCTTACCTCCTGGACCCCAACCACCTCGGCGGGATCGGTGGTGAGCTCGCGCAGGCCAGCGTGTGCCGGGCCTTCGGGGCGGCCGCGGTGGCGGGGATGACCCTCTACGTACCCTGCCGGGACGGGCTGCAGCAGGTGACGGTATCCACCCCGGCCGCGATCCGAACGGGCTGGAAGCTGCCCCTGCACGCGGCCGGATCGCCGGTGACCGGGGCGGGGGCCGTGTGGGTCGTCGACTACGGCACCGGCGAGCTCTACGCCCTTGACCCCGGAACCGGCCACGTCCTCGAGCAGGCGCAGCTCGGGGCAGTCCCGCACTTCGTGACCCCGACCCTCTCCGGCAGCCGGGTCTTCGTCGGGACGCTCAACGGCGTCACGGCGCTGACGTGGGCGCCGCGGTGAGTTTCCGACCGGCATCGGCCGCCTGATCCGGCCCTGACGCGGCGTGTCGCGCCCGACACGCCGATAACGGCCGTCAATCACGGTCGCGAACGGACGACGGCGGGTGGCCGCGTTGCGGGGTCGCTGGCGGGGTGGTGTGGGGTCTCGGCCGCCGCCTCACACCCGCGCGAGCAGCTCCTCGCCCACGCGGCCCCGCTGGTAGAACACCTCGCGCCCGGCCCGCACCGGCTCGGTGAGCCCCGATTCGGCGAGGATCTTGAGGTGGCTGCTGACCGTCCCGGCGGCGAGGTCGAGCGCGCAGGCGAGCTGCGTCGTCGTCATCGGGACGTCGAGCTGGGCGAGGATCTGCGCCCGGGTTCGCCCGAGGAGCCGCGAGACAGGGCTCTCCTTCGTGTCGCGGCCCTTCTCCCACAGGCGGCCCACGCCGCGCGGCGCGTACGTGATCGTCGGGATGAACGGAGCCGTGTTGAGCACGAGCGTGTTCGGCCACACGAACGCGTTCGGCACGAGGATGAGCCCGCGGCCCGGCTCGGGGAGGTCGGTCGCCTCGCAGCCGCGCATGATCTCGAGGCCGTCGGGCGTGGGGCGGACGCTGGGGTGCAGGGTCTTGAAGACCTCCTGGATGCCGTGGTGGGCGAGCTCCTCGAGGCGCGAGTCGATGTCCGCGAGCAGCACCGAGCGCAGGCGCGGCCAGTAAGGCTCGACGGCGGTGGCCCAGTACCACTCGAGGGCGGCGGTGATGCGGGGCACGGCCGCGTCGATGTCGGCGCGGAACTCGTCGATGATCCTGCGCGAGTAGTCGGGGAGGCCACTGTGGTCGAGGTAGCCGAGGTCGCGGAGCCACAGCTCGGCCGGGATCGTGGCGAACGCCTTGAGCGTCTCGCTGAACGAATCCTGCCGGAGCGGCGTCGGCGTGAGCGCGTCGGGGATGGGGCCCTTCGCGGGAACGAGCGTCGTGAGCACGCGGAGATGCTCTCGCGCCTTCGGTTCCGCCGCGTCGGCGAGCCGCTTCTTCGCCTCCTCGATCCACGGCCGGTGCAGCGGCGTGCCCTGCTGGAGCGCCCGGAGGCTCGTGACGGTTTCCCACAGGGGCGAGGCTTCGAAGCGCACCCTCGTGAGGTCCTCGCTCGTGAGCGTGATGAACATGGATCCAGCCTAGGAATCTGGGGTTCTCGGGTCGAGGATTTGGGCAGAGCCGAATCGTTTCGCGGTCAGTGGGGTCGGCGCAGACTTCAGGGCATGACCACCAACGCTTGCACCGTTCCCTCCCTCCCGACCGTCCCCACCACCCGCGCCGCCTCGCTGCCCAGGCGCTCACCCACCCGGTCCGCGGGCCTCGCGGAGGCGCGCTCCGCCGTCGCTCGCGCGTGGGGCTGGCTGCTCCACGAGGTTCGCCAATCGGCCGAGATCGACGCCCGGCTCCGCGCCCGCCGCGAGGAGGACGCCCGCCTCGCCCACGCCTCGGGCCTCCTCGGACGACTCTACTGAGCGGCTTTTCTGAGCGGGACCGCGGGTCAGGTGGGGAGGCCCGCGAGGTCCGCCATGAGGCTCATCTGGTGCTCGAAGTAGTCGCGGCGGGCCTTGATGGTGCCCTCGAGGCGTCCGAAGACCTCGAAGCTGACGAGGCCGTACAGATGAGTCCAGCTCGCGAAGACCCGTTCGAGCAGGCCCTCGCTGATCCCGCCGCCCTGCTGGTCGATGAGGCGGCGCAGATCGGTCCGCACGCCCTCAGGCAGCGGTGTCCCGGGTGGCTCCTCGGCCGGTGCCGCCGTGGCGGCGATCCCCGTGAGGATGAAGATCACCGACGACGCCGGTCCCACGGTGTCCGGCGGAGCCGAGTAACCGGGGACCGGGGTTCCGTAGAGCAGGCCATACTCGGCCGGATGGGCGAGGGCCCAGTCTCGCACCGCGTGCCCGGTGGCCAGCCAGCGGCCCCGCAGATCGGTGCGGGAGACCTTGGCCTCTGCTCGCTGGGCGGCCTCTGCCATCGCCTCGTAGCCTTCGACGATCAGTGCGGTCAGCAGCTCGTCCCGGCTCGGGAAGTAGCGATAGAGGGCGGAGGGGACCATGCCCAGGTCGCGGGCGACGGCGCGGAGCGACAGGTTCGCGCCGTCGGTCGCGAGCCGTCGGCGAGCCGCCGCCTTGATCTCCTCCACGAGCTCGCTGCGGATCCGCGCGCGCAGTGATGGTGCTGGCATGCCTCCTACCCTCCCATAAGCCAGGGAACAGTGCCACGAAGCGAGAACACTGTTCTTGATGAATGTTGACAGCATGAGTACATTGTTCTTATTAGTGAACACTGTTCTCGAAGGAGCTTCTCATGTCGTTGCATGTCGTGGTGGGAGCGGGACCGGTGGGCTCCGCCGTCGCCCGCCTGCTAGCTGAGCGGGGCGAGCAGGTCCGGCTCGTCACCCGTAGCGGGAGCGGCCCCGAGCACTCGCGCATCGACCGCCGCGCGGCCAGCGCCGCCGATCCCGAGGCGCTCGCTCGGCTCGCTGACGGGGCCGCCGTGCTGTACCAGTGCGCGGCCCCTGCGTACCACCGCTGGCTAGCCGAGTTCCCGCCCCTGAGCGCCGCCGTCGTCCGTGCCGCCGAGCTGACCGGGGCGGTCCTGATCAGCGCCGGGAACCTGTATTCGTACGGCGAGGTCGCGGGCCCCATGACCGAGGACCTCCCGGCGCGGCCGAACTCGGCGAAGGGCCGCGTCCGGGCCGGCATGTGGGCGGCCCAGCTCGAAGCCCACACCGCGGGCCGGATCCGCACGGCGGAGGTGCGCGGCTCCGACTATCTGGGCGCCGGCGCGCAGACCACTTTCACGATCATGGTCCTTCCCGCGGTGCTCAAGGGACGCCGCGCCCTGGCCCCGGCCGATCTGGATGCGCCCCACAGCTGGACCTATGTCGGCGACATGGCCCGCACGATGATCGCCGTGGGCGCCGACGAGTCGGCGTGGGGCCGCGCCTGGCACGCCGTCAC
>NZ_JBKZWT010000144.1:0-8783 GCF_047759905.1 Sinomonas sp. G460-2
CCAGAAAGAGAACAGCCTCGTCGTCGAGGCCCTCGACGCGGGTGCCTCGGTCGTGGCGACGGCGGGGTACAGCACGGCGCTCTACAGCGCGTGTCCCATTGCCCTCCGCGCGCGAACCACGAGATCGGGAATAGCGATCAGGCCGCGCTCGCCTTCCGACGGAGACGCGTTCGGTGTCCGGCTCGACCCGCCCGGCGGCATCGCACGCGGCGGGGTCCCTCCCGGGCGGGGGGTCGCGGTGGTCGATGGCACGCAGGTCGACGTCCAGCTCGGATGGTTGGGGGCCGACCGAGGGCCCGCCGCGTCTAGTCCGACGACGTCGAACCGCCCGTAGGAGGCTTCGTCGAGCGCTGCGTGACCTCGAACACCGGCTTGGAGAACAGGAGGACGACAGCGGCAGCGGCCGGGACGAGGATGAGGAGTCCGTACACGACGTAACCGCCCGTCGCGGTCGGGAATCCGATGGTCGCGGCGAATAGCTGAATGACGAGCACGATCGACCGGGTCCACCGGTAGCCGCGCCACAGGAACACCCCGGCCGCACCGAGCCCGGCACCGACGAGCGCCAGGAGGACCATCGTGAACACGGCGCCGGCCGGCGATACCGTGGCCTGGCCCGCGGCGAGCGCCACCGCATAGAAGATCGCGATGCCCACGAGCGCAAGGGCCTCAAGCAGGACGATGCCGACGAGGACCTTGAGCTGGACCGGCTTGGGCTTCGCCGAGGAGGGACGGGAGGAAGACTGCACAGCGAGAGACTACCGTCATCGACGAAACGGGGCCTGAGCCAGCTTCTGGGGCGGCTCACATGTGACGTATCCCTCGCCTCGAGAGGCCCAAATCCTCGCTCGACCCCCTTGTTTACACACAGTTAACGTGACAACCTTAATGAAGTTGACCGCGGGGCCCCACAGGCCCCTTTGCTTTGGGACGACTCGTGAAAATCTTCACAAGGATCTTCGCGAGGCTTCTCCCCCGAACGGAGTACTTCAAGAACCATGGATTGGCGTGATCGCGCGGCCTGCCTCGACAAGGACCCTGAGCTGTTCTTCCCTGTCGGGAACACCGGACCAGCGCTGCTCCAGATCGAAGAGGCAAAGAGTGTCTGCCGGCGTTGCCCGGTGATCGACACGTGCCTTCAGTGGGCCCTCGAGTCCGGACAGGACGCCGGTGTGTGGGGTGGCATGAGCGAGGACGAGCGCCGCGCTCTCAAGCGCCGGGCGGCTCGCGCCCGCCGCGCCTCCTGACAACCGGGACGAGGCCTCTCACCGCCTGACAAGGGCAGAGCAGCTGCTTCCCCGCCCGCCGCGCCGCAAGGCACGGCGGGCGGCAGTTTTTAACAAGGACGCATCTTCTTATGCACCCCGGCTTCAATCAGCCCTGCCGGCCCCAGCTAGCCCGCTCAGCTGCGGCCCAGCTGAAGCAGAATCGTCACTTCCGTGCCGCCACCCTGACGCGGGCCCCAGTGGATCGAGCCGCCAAGCTCGCTCGTGACGAGCGTGCGGACGATCTGGAGGCCCAGGCCCTCGTGGCGGCTCTGCTGCGCAGGTAACCCCACGCCGTCGTCCGCCACGGTGACCTCGAGCGTCTCCTCCCCCGTCTGGTCGACGCCGCGGCGCGCGATGAGCCACACCGTGCCGGAACGGTCTTCGAGGCCGTGCTCGACGGCGTTCGTGACGAGTTCGTTGATAACGAGCGCGAGGGGCGTCGCCAGATCGCTCGGCAGCCCGCCGAACTCGCCCTCGCGCTCGGTCGTGACGTGCTGATTTCCGGTCGCGACCTCGGCTGACAGCCGGAACTGGCGGTCGATGAGCTCGTCGAAGTCGACGTTCTGGGCGAGGCCCTGCGAGAGGGTCTCGTGCACGAGCGCGATCGTCGCGACGCGACGCATCGCCTGCTCGAGGCCCTGGCGCGCCTCGTCGCTCTTCATGCGGCGCGACTGCATGCGCAGGAGCGCGGCGACCGTCTGCAGATTGTTCTTGACGCGGTGGTGGATCTCGCGGATCGTCGCGTCCTTGGTGACGAGCTCCATCTCGCGGCGCCGCAGCTCGGACACGTCGCGGCAGAGGACCAGCGCCCCGAAGCGCTCGCGCTCATCGCGCAGCGGTATCGCCCGCAGCGACAGGCTCACCCCGCGCGATTCGATCTCGCTGCGCCAGGGCATGCGGCCCGTGACGACGAGCGGGAGGGTCTCGTCGACGAGCCGGCGGTCCTTGAGCAGATTCGTGGTCAGCTCTGCGAGGGAGCGACCCTCGAGGGTGTCGATCCCTCCGAGCCGTCGAAACGCCGAGACCCCGTTCGGGCTCGCGTACTGCACGATGCCCTCGGCGTCGAGGCGGATCAGGCCGTCGCCGACGCGGGGCGCGCCTCGGCGAGAACCCGTGGGCGACGCGAAGTCGGGCCACAGCCCGAGCGTGCCCATGCGCAGGAGGTCGTACGCGCACTGGCGGTAAGTGAGCTCGAGGCGGGACGGCATCCGCGAACTCGAGAGATCCATGTGGGAGGTCACGACGGCGAGCGTCCGACCGTTGCGCACGAACGGCACCGCCTCGACACGCAGCGCCATCTCGGAGTTGAAACTCGTCTCGTGGCTTCGTTCGATCGTCTGGCTCGCCCACGCACGGTCCACGAGGGGCCTCAAGTCCCCGCGTATCGTCTCCCCCACGATGTCCTCATGGAACACCGTGTGAGTCGTCGAGGGGCGCACATGGGCAAGCGCTGTATACCCGTCCGCCGGGTCTGGGAACCAGAGCGCGAGATCCGCGAACGCCAAGTCCGCGACGAGTTGCCAGTCGCCCACCAGCAGGTGAAGCCATTCGGCATCGCCCGGACCGAAGTCAGCCTGTTCCCGGATGGTGTCCGTGAAGAGCGCCACCGCACCGCCTTGTCGAAGAGAGAACGCATTGGCCGCGGGGATCTTCATCCCCGCGGCCTCCGGCGCCCGCACCGACGAGGAATAACCCTCGCCCGGAAACCAGCCCTAGTGGCGCACGATCGACCGGAGCAGCCTCAATGCTACCGACAGCGACGCCATGTCGTCGCTTTCGAGCGCGTTGACCTCGCGGAACATCGTCGCGGCCCGGCCGAGCGACTCCGCGTTCTCCGCCTCCCACGCCGCGAGGCGCTGCTCCGGATCGACGCCGGCCGGCGAAAGATCCATGATCGACCGCGTCATGTCGGCAACAGTGCTGTACAGGTCGTCGCGCAGCGCGGCGCGGGCCAGGGCCTGCCACCGGTCCCGCCGGGGCAGGGCCGAGATCCGCTCGAGCAAGGCGTCGACGTTGAAGCGATCGAAGACGGTGTAATACACGCCTGCAATCTCCTCGACCGTCTCGCTGGACGTCTGCGAGATCCGCGCGATGTCGAGCAGTGCGAAGCTCTCGAAGAGCTCGGCCCAGCGGTGGGCGAAATCTTCGGGCAGGCCCCACGCCCTGCCACGCTCGAGCCATGCACCGACCCGTTCGGCGTCCTGGCCGCGGAGGTACTTCAGGAGCTTCGAGCGCAGCGCTGTCATCGGTGCCGAGTAGAGGTCCACTACCTCGCCGATCGTCCGGTTGCCCGTGCCCTGATGGATGAGCCACCGCACCGCGCGGTCCAGGAGCCGGCGGATGTCGTGGTTGATCGTGGTCCAGTGCTCGGTCGGGAACGAGGCCGGCAGCGCGTTCACGGACGCCGTCATATCGTCGAGGCGGTACAGCTCACGGAGGGCCACGAAGGCCTTCGCGACCGCGGCGTCCGTGGCACTCGTCTCCTCGATCGCGCGGAACGCGAACGTGATGCCGCCAAGATTCACCATGTCGTTCGCGACAATAGTCGCGATGATCTCCCGGCGCAGGGGGTGCGTGTCGAGCTCTGCCCCGAACCGTTCGCGAAGCTCGGCCGGGAAGTAGCCTCGCAGCGTCTCCTCGAACCACGGATCGTCGGCGAGGTCACTCTCGCGCAGCGACTCGGCGAGTTCGATCTTCGCGTAGGCGGCGACCACCGAGAGTTCCGGGGAAGTGAGACCCTGGCCCTGTTCGAGGCGGCGGTGCAGCTCCGCCGTCGTCGGCAGCGCCTCAAGGTCACGCTTGAGGTCGGCGTTCACCTCGAGCCAGTCCATGAGCCGTTCGAGCGCTGGGCTCAACGGCGCGACGAGCGCCCTGTCGTTGACGAGCAGGATGTTCTGGTCGATGTTGTCCTCGAGGACGAGCCGCCCGACTTCGTCGGTCATCGACGCGAGGAAGTCGGCGCGCTCGGTCTCGGCGAGTTTCCCAGCGGCTACCATGCGGTCCACAAAGATCTTGATGTTGACCTCGTGGTCCGAGCAGTCGACGCCCGCCGAGTTGTCGATGGCGTCCGTGTTGAGGATCACGCCCTGGAGCGCGGCCTCGATGCGGCCGCGCTGCGTGAAGCCGAGGTTCCCGCCCTCGCCCACGACCTTGACGCGGAGTTCGCGCCCGTCAACCCGGATCGCGTCATTGGCCTTGTCCCCCACTTGGGCGTGGGTCTCGGTGCTTGCCTTGACGTACGTGCCAATGCCGCCGTTGTAGAGGAGGTCGACTGGCGCGAGCAGGATCGCGCGCAGCATCTCGTTGACGCTCAGCTGAGTCGTCCCGGGCGCGAGCCCGAGCGCCTCGCGGACCTCGTCGGACACGGGGATCCACTTTGCCGTGCGCGGGTAGATCCCGCCGCCGGCGCTGATGAGCTCCCGGCTGTAGTCGTCCCACGACGAGCGCGGCAGACCGAACAACCGGCGCCGCTCGGCGAACGAGCTGGCCGGGTCCGGGTTGGGATCGAGGAACAGATGGCGGTGGTCGAATGCGCCCACGAGCCGGATGTGCTCAGAGAGAAGCATGCCGTTGCCGAACACGTCGCCCGACATGTCGCCCACGCCGACAACCGCGAAGTCCTCGGTCTGCGTATCGAGGTCGAGCTCGCTGAAGTGACGCTTGACCGACTCCCACGCGCCGCGCGCCGTGATGCCCATGGCCTTGTGGTCGTAGCCCACCGAGCCGCCGGACGCGAACGCGTCGCCGAGCCAGAAGCCGTATTCGGCCGAAAGCCCGTTGGCGATGTCGGAGAAGCTCGCCGTGCCCTTGTCCGCGGCGACGACGAGGTACGGATCGTCGTCGTCGTGACGCACGACGCCGGCCGGCGGCACCACACGCTCACCGTCGGTGGGAGTGGAGACACGGTTGTCCGTGAGGTCAAGGAGGCCGCGGATGAACGTCTTGTAGCTCTCGATGCCCTCAGCGAGCCACGCCGCGCGGTCGACCGCCGGGTTGGGGAGGCGCTTCGCGAAGAAGCCGCCCTTCGCGCCCGTCGGGACGATGACGGCGTTCTTGACCACCTGCGCCTTGACGAGGCCCAAGATCTCGGTCCGGAAATCCTCACGACGATCGGACCAGCGCAGCCCGCCGCGCGCCACCTTGCCGAAGCGGAGGTGGACGCCCTCGACGCGCGGCGAGTACACCCAGATCTCGAACATCGGCCGCGGCGAGGGAAGGCCCTCGATCTCGGAGGGCCGCAGCTTGACGCTCAGGTAGGAGCGGTCGAGGTAGTAGTTCGTGCGCAGCGTCGAGTCGATGAGGTTGATGAAGGTCCGGAGGAGGCGATCGGCGTCAAGTGTCGGAACCTTCTCGAGCGCCTCGGCGAGCTCAGCGCGGAGCTGCTCGGTCGCCGTCGTCCGGGTGCGCTCCTCAAGGGCGGGATTGAAGCGCGCGTCGAAGAGCGCGATGAGCCGCCGCGTGACGTTCGCGTTGGCCAGGAGCGTGTCGGCGATGAAGCCCAAGGAGTTCGTGTTCCCGACCTGACGCATGTACTTCGCGTAGCTCCGGAGGATCACGACCTGCCGCGAGGTCATCCCCTCGCGCAGCACGAGCCGGTCGAGCGTGTCGGACTCGGTCATCCCCGAGAGCGCCGCGCCGAACGCATCGGCGAGGAGATCACCTGTGGCGAGCGGATTGACGTTGGCCGGGTACTTGAGGCCCAGGTCGTACAGGAAGAAATCGCGCGCGTCCGCGGTCTCGATCTCGAACGGCCGCTCATCGAGGACCTCGAGGCCCAGGTTGTGGAAGAACGGGAGGATCTGGCTCAGGCTCTTCGGCTCGAGCAGGTACAGCTTGACGCGGGCGTCCTCCTCGAGCTCGGCGCCGACGCCCTGCGGGACGTAGACCCGCACGGCCGGGCGCTCGGGGATCTCCTCCCCCTCCGCCTTCTCGGCCTCGGCGCGCTCCGCCGCGTAGACCTCGAACCGTTCGATGTCCTCAAGCGCGTCCTCGATGCTGTAGTCGACCCGGTACGACGGCGGGAACGCCTCCGACCACACCGCGGCGAGGTGCTCGGCCTCGTCGAGCGAACGGCTCTCGTGCAGCACTTGCGCGATCCCTTCGCCCCACGAGCGCGTCGCAGTCACGAGGCGCTGCTCGAGCGCGTTCGTGTCTGATCCCTCGACCGTCGCGCCCTTGGGCAGTCGAATCCGGAAGTACAGCCGCGCGAGCGCGGACTCGCTCAGGTGCGCGTCATAATCGATCTGGTCGGAGTGGAACTCGCGCTCGAGCTCGTCCTCGATCCGCCGGCGCACGGTCGTGTTGTAGCGGTCCTTCGGAAGATAGACGACCGCATTCATGAAGCGTCCGAAAAGGTCGGGGCGGAGGAACAGGCGCGTCCGTCGACGCTCCTGAAGGAGCTGGATCTTCGTGACCGTGTCGTACAGGAGCTTCGCGTCCATCTGGAAGAGCTCGTCGCGCGGGTACGTCTCGAGGATCGCGAGGAGGTCCTTGCCCGAGTGGGAATCGGCCGGGAATCCCGATTGCCGCATCACCGACTCGATCTTGTCCTTGACGATCGGAACGCTCCGCGCGGACTGCGTGTAGGCCGTCGACGCGAAGAGGCCGATGAACCGGCGCTCGCCATCCACCTGGCCTTCGGCATTGAAGCGCTTGATCCCGATGTAGTCGAGGTAGGCCGCCCGGTGGACAGTGCTGCGCGAGTTCGCTTTCGTGATGTTGAGTGCGCGGCGTTCGCGGGCGTGGGCCTGGCCCTCGGCGGTGAGGTGCTGGAGGGCGTGCGCGCCGTCACCACGCAGGAGGCCGAGGCCGCTGCCCTCGACGAGTTCGAGGACGTCCTCGCCCTTCTCCGTCTTCAGGTCGTACTCGCGGTATCCGAGGAACGTGAAGTTGCCCGCCTCGAGCCAGTGGAGGAGCTCCTGGGTGGGCTTGAGGTCTGAGATGTCCCCGCCCCCGACCACGTTGTCGAGGCTCCGCGCGATCTCGAGCGCCTTCGAGCGCATGGGCCGCCAGTCGTCGACGGCGGCACGGACGTCGCGCAGGACTCGGCGAAGCCCCTCCACGATCTCAACCTTGCGGGCGGCGGACGCGCGGTCCGTCTCGATAGCGATCCACGATTCCATGTGGGTCATGAGCTCGCTGTCGGCCATGAGGCGGCTGAGCTTGGGCAGCGCCGCCGTGTCGCCGCTTGTGAGGCCCCACTGGGCGGGGACGCGCTCGACGCCGACGAGGACTCCGTCGCTCCGGCGCCGGCTCACCACGAACATGGGGTGGACCACGAGGTGGATGGCCGAATGCCGGCGCACGAGCTCGGCGCTCACCGAATCGACGATGAACGGCATGTCGTCGGTGACGATGTAGACGATGCTCCGACCGCCCTCGTCGGCGATGTCGATGCTCGCCTCGCCCGGGCTTCGCTGCTCGGCAAGCGAGCGGTGATGTCGCGCCCGCTGCGCAAACGTTTCGGCGGGATAGGACTGCCGGTCCTCGTCCGCGAGATGTTCGTAGTAGTCAGCCAGGAAGCGTGGCTCCTGCTCGGCGGTGGGGAACGGGTTCTGCTGGGCAGTTCCGGTCGACACGGTGAAATCGCCTCCACGGGACGGACTGGTGGCGCCGCCGCTTTGCAGCGCCCTGCCAGAGAGCCTAGCGCGACCGCTTCGCGAGTGCCCTAGCACTTGCGACAGCGGATCGTCGATTCTGCTGTACAGGTGAACAGACGATTCCCGCGATGGCCCGACGAAGCGCTGAGTGAGGGGCCGACTCGAGAAGGAGGTCCCCGCCGAGGAGCGCGGCGTCGGCCGTGTCTGCGTCGTAGGGCACGAGCGCCGCGATGGGTCGATTCGGCCCAAAGCGTTCCCAGGCCTCGCGGAGCGCCCGCTCGGGGAACCGGCCGAGCGTCCCCCGCCGGATCTTGTTGAAGACGACGTCTGGCATCGCGGCCGGCACTGCACGCTCTAGCTCGTTGAGCCCCCGCACGAGCCGAGGCATCCCGACGGCGTCGGCGGCGCCGACGGCGATGACGCGGTCTGCATTCTCCAATGCGCGGAGCGTCGCGGCGTTGCGCCGCGGGGCCATCGTGTCGAACGAGAACTCCTCGTCCGCCTCGAGGCTGAAGCCGACGTCCACGACCACCGTGTCAGCGATCTCCCGGCACTGCGCGAGGACGGCCGCGAACGACGCCGCCCGAAGCTCCGGCCAACGGTCGGCGCGCGTGAGTCCGGTGAGCACGAGCAAGGCCCCGGCGGTTGTGACGACCGTCGCGGCAACCCGTCCGAGCGCCTCGGCGTCGAGCGTCCCCTGATCGGCCAAGCGGCAGGCCTGGGCGATGCCCGCAGATTCGTCGAGCAGCCCGAGGTGCGCCGCGACGCTCGGCCCGAACGTGTCCGCATCGACGAGCACCACTCGCTGGCCGTCGGCAACGAGCTCCGCCGCGATGTTGACAGCGATTGTCGTGCGGCCCGGCGAGCCGAGCGGCCCCCACACCGCGAGGAGGGCTCCGCGCCTGGCGCCTTCGTC